>JBEKJD010000119.1:0-9059 GCA_050011415.1 Dissulfurispiraceae bacterium
AACACCTATTTACGTCATTGCGAGGGAAGCGAAGCAATCTTGTCTTACGAACAAACAACAAGTTAGAGATTGCTTCGTCGCGTAAGCTCCTCGCAACGACAACAGAAGGAGACTTTTTCAACAGCCTGTTGACTATTGACATTTCGGTATATTCCGAAATCAGCTCAGGCTTCCATATCTTGCCCATTTGATGCTTCCTGCACTCTTAAGGGCTAACAGTTATAATCGGGAATCAACGTCTTTGGTGATTGGTCTCAGGTGAGGGTTATCAGGTGACATCCTAACCGTAAGACTATTTTTTAGGTAAAGGAATTACATCACCGTGAATGTTTCGGTGTGATGGGTCGCTTCCCCTGACAAGGTGGCATGTTTGCTCCGGAAAATGTCGGCAAATTGGAGTGGGACTGGACCATATAATTATTGGGGCACTTTCAGATATCGCCTACAATTAGGAAAATGTCATGGAAGGATTGGCGACTCAGGATATTAAAGGTGAAATGGAATCTTCTACATAAGCATACTGCATGAACAGCGCTCAGGCGCCTAATTTCTCACGGATTACACCAGCCACCTGTTCAGCCATGCTTATTGCCATGTCCGGGTTCTCTGCCTCTACCATGACTCGTATTTTAAGCTCGGTGCCGGACGGCCTGACAAGTATCCGGCCTTTGCTGCCGAGTTTTGCCGTTGCATCATCAACAGCTCTGGCTATCTCGGGGACTGTTTTAATGTCCTTCCCCTCGTGGACCGGGATGTTCAGAAGCACCTGCGGATAGAGTTCAATACCGGCAGCCAGTTCGGAAAGGGTCTTCTTCTTTTTCTTCATTAAATAGAGCACCTGCAGAGCGGTTATAGGGCCGTCGCCGGTTGTGTTGCAATCAAAAGAAACGATATGCCCTGATTGCTCGCCGCCCAAATTATAGCCGCCTTTGATCATTTCTTCGACAACGTAGCGGTCGCCGACCTTTGCCCTCAGACACGCTATGCCTTGTTCGGCCAGGTAATGTTCGAGACCGAGATTGCTCATAACAGTTGCTACCACTGCGTTGCCCTGCAGCCTGCCTTCTTTTTTAAGCTCTGATGCCCATATGGCAAGGATCATGTCCCCGTCGATAGTACATCCCCGCTCATCGATAAGGAGGGTCCTGTCAGCGTCTCCGTCATGTGCAATACCCGCATCGGCGCCTGCTTCCTTTACCGCCGCTGCAACGCAGTCCAGATGCAGCGAGCCGCAATGATCATTGATATTTATACCGTTGGGCTTGTCGTTGATAGCCGTAACGTGCGCCCCGAGTTCAGCCAGCAGCATAGGTGTCACCTTGTATGCCGCTCCGTTGGCCGCATCAACAACCACTTTTAGTCCCTCAAGGTCAGCGCCTCTCGGGATGGTGGATTTAATATACTCTATGTACCGCCCTGTGGCGTCATCCAGGCGATAGGCCTTGCCGATTTTGTCTCCAGTTGCCCTCCTGGCCGGAAAATTCTCATCTTCTATAAGCCGCTCCATTGCCCTTTCAAGTTCATCGGAAAGCTTAAAGCCCTCGGAGGAAAAAATCTTTATCCCGTTATCTTCAAACGGATTATGCGAGGCTGAAATAACGATGCCCGCATCGAGCCTGAGCGCACGAGTGAGATACGCGATACCGGGAGTAGGTATGGGACCGACAAGAGTAACATCCATCCCTTTTGAGCAAATCCCGGAAGTAAGCGCGCTTTCTATCATGTAACCGGAAAGCCGGGTGTCCTTGCCTATCAGCACCATGCGCCGCCCGTGGTCAGTTCTCAAAACCGAGGCAATAGCCATGCCGACACGCAACACATTTTCAGGTGTCATTGGATATTTGTTCACCTTTCCCCTGATCCCGTCAGTACCGAACAATCTCAATAAATTACCTCTTTATAGCGATGCTCACCGTTACTTCGGGAGTCGCAGTTTTTATGTTCTTTCCATTTATGTTCAGCCGGACCGTCTCTCTTAAACCGGTATCAAATCCCGTCACGTCTATCGTCTCAGTCCTCAGTACCGCTATTTTGGAAAGCTCCGACTTGGCGCCTCTAACAGTCACCGAAGAGGGCATAACATCGACAGAGACAATTTTAAACCCCTTGTCCGGGGCGCCGGCAATAGATGCCTTCACCGGAAGCGTTTTTACTACTGACTCATCAAGCACTACTCTGACCGATGTAGGCTCCACTCTCAGGATATCCACGGTCCCCGGCGCCAGAACAGCATTCTTGTCCAAATAATACGTTGTCTCCCCCCTCTTCGCATTTGAGAGGTCGACAACAACGCTTAGGTCCATGGGTCTAAGGCTTTTCAGCAGTCTCTCCTGGCCTCGCAAATTCAAAGTCGCAGACTTTGCACTTGTACGCAGCAGTTCCATCCCTTTCGGCACATTTTTGAACCCGATAGTAGCATCAATAGCTATTTCCGCCTGTCCCCTGTAGGTAACATATATCCATATGAATACCGCAAGTACCACCGAAATAATTTTGATGCCCGGATTACTGAAAAGTATCTTCCTCATGTCCCCTGGTCCTTAGATTAAGTTTTTTTTGCAGCGCTTTTTCCCTTTTTAGATTCGGCGAACAAATCAGTAAGGATATCGCGCAACGTACCCATATCGACATGCGTTTCGAACCTGCCGTGCATGGCCACTGAAACGGTCCCGGTCTCCTCGGAAACAATAATAGCCACCGCATCCGTATCTTCGGTTATACCAATTCCTGCACGGTGTCGGGTGCCCAACGATTTGCTGATACCCATGCCCAGGGTTATCGGGAGGAAACATCCGGCCGCAATTATCCTGTTCCCCCTGATGACTATAGCGCCGTCGTGAATCGGCGAAGTGGGATGGAATATACTGAGCAGCAGTTCCTTTGAAACCTTTGCATCAAGGGCTGTAGCGATTTCAACGTAGTCTTTGAGACTGACCTCTCTCTCGATAACAATCAGGGCGCCGATTTTCCTGTTTGCCAATGCTATAGAGGCCCTGACTATCTCTTCAAGCGATTTCAACTCCTCGGCAACAGTCAAATTCTGGAAAAATGACGACTCCCCCATCTGGGCCAGGGCCCTTCTGATTTCAGGCTGGAAAAGCACTATCAGCACTATGACCACCTGCGACCAGAAAGTCTGGAGAATCCAGTCCATAGTATACAACTGAAAATACTTTGCAAAAAAAGAGGCTACAACGAGCACACCAAGACCAATGAGCATCTGCGCGGCCTTGGTGCCCTTGATAATAAGAAGGACCCGGTACAGAACTATCGCTACAACAGCAATATCAAGAAAATCCTGCCACCTGATCTGCTTAAATAACTCTAACAATGGTTCTCCTCAATGCAGTGGACGCCGCGTAAGACACGGATGGATGCCGTTTACCGCCAAAATAATTATAACATATCGCGCCGGTTTTACCGGCACAATCATATCATATGTTCGTTGAGGGCCCTGTCCATTTCCCGCTCAACACCACGCACCATCGAATCAATTTCTTCCTTGCTTATTCGCCTTTTCTCCAGGGCATTCAGGATCGATTCAAACGTATCGACCAGGATACGGTTTGCCCGCTCATATCTTCCATTTGGACCTGCGGGCCCCTGTGCCTTTCCGCTCCAGACATCGTTCAGGCTGCGGAAGAGAAAATTCGTTAAATCCCTCATCGCGGAGGCCAACAGTTCGACATCAGCATGGATAAAGGATGCAATCCCCTCATAAGAAGAGTGTGAAGTTTCAATTCGACCCTCCCGGCGGAGTCCCTGATAAGCCGGCGTTCCCCTTAGAACGATTTGGAAGTGGTAGAGAACGTTCGCCGTTACAGGCAGATTTTCAAGAAGACTGTTTCTCCTGAGAAACTCGAAATTGGCGCGTACTTCTCCCAAAGACGAGTCAGGCTCGAACATTATGAATCCAATATTAGGTTCCAGCCCATGTTTCCTGAGAATCCTCAAGGCGTTCTCATTCTGCGCAACTGTGGTCATTTTATTCATACGCCGCAGAGAATCGTCCCTGCCGCTTTCAAGCCCGATAAGGATATGCCTCAGGCCGGCCTCCGCAAGCGCCTCAATGGTTGTGTCATGGATATCGTTCACGCGGCCTTCAAGCCCGAATTTGATGCCCCTCTGTTTCAGAAGTGAAGCAAGCTGCAGTGCCCTCTCCCGCCCCCTTTGTCCAGCCCCAAAAAAATTCGGGTCTGTGAAGTAAAAATCACTCCTCCCCTCATCAGCGATGATCTCGTCTATTTCCCTGACTATATTTTCAGGGTCCCTGCCCCTCCAGAGCGGTCCGGCTCCATAGAAGGGATTGATATAACAGAAAGTGCATTTTCCATAACACCCGCGGCTGCCCTGTATATTGACCTCGGGGACTTTGTACATGCCGCGTGTTCGCACGGGAAAGGGAAGCGCATTTATATCTTTAAGGACTGCTCTGTGCCGCCCCATTATTCCGCCTGATTTGACCCTGACCGCTGTGCCTTCGATATGGGCATTATGCGCCTTGCAAGTTACGGCATCCGCCAACTCTTTAAAGGTCTGCTCGGGCTCGCCGAGTATGACTGAGTCAATAGCGCCGGAATCGTTCAGGATGTCCTCAAAAGCAATTGTGGGGTAAAATCCATACGCAGTCATATATGGGGCGAATTCAGCTTTTATCTGCTCCAGAAAATAGAAGAGCTCAGCATCGCGCTTCCAGTGATAGACCATATGCACGCCAATGATATCAGGCCGTATCGCCATCGCTGCTGCAATAATATCGCTGTAGGCAAGCCCGTCCATATGGCCTTCGATAATCGTCACTTGGTGGCCGCTTTTTTTCAGAAGGGCCGCGGCATACCCGGTCAGAAGGCATGATGAAAGCGGAGTATTGGCTATATCGTTGCAGCGCTCGGTATTGATGCTCCTGGGATGTTCAAGCAATAGTATCTTCATTCGATACCCTGCCGCATAAAAATATTTTTACAGAAATGCAGCGTTTCCAGGCGGTATCTGAAAGCATCAAAAGGCGGAGGGTTATAATATACAGGGTAAAGGAGGTCGGTTTCAGGCGTTATGACTCCCTGGGCC
The DNA here is from genome assembly GCA_050011415.1 of Dissulfurispiraceae bacterium. Taxonomy (GTDB): domain Bacteria; phylum Nitrospirota; class Thermodesulfovibrionia; order Thermodesulfovibrionales; family Dissulfurispiraceae; genus JADFXI01. Next base: position 5,068 of record JBEKJD010000119.1, read on the forward strand.
CTTGCGTGTGTTTCAATTGAAGTGCCGGGGAGTATGCGTATATTGTTCAGCACCACGGCGCCGAGGTTCTTTTTCCTGCTGTGCAGCTCATACAGCTGCTCAAGGAAGCGCACTCCCTTATTGCATGTTTCCTCTGTTTCGCCGGGCACGTTAGCCATAAAATGATAGACGCTCAGGACATCCGTTCGGGAAACAAGCCGGGCTGCTTCCAAAATATCGGATTCGCCGAGTCCTTTCCCCAGGGCATCAAGTGATTGCTGGCAGAGTCCATCAGGCGAAAATGAGAAACATTCGCACCCTGCCCTTTCAAAAAGTGATACGTTTTCCTCTGTCAGGCGGTCTTCCCGAATGAATCCGTTCCATCGAATCTTCAGCTTTCTGCGAAGCATTTCGCGTGATATTTCCTCGAGGTGGTTATCCGGCATGTTCAGTACCGGATCCGTAAAATGAAAAGACCCGACTCCGTATTCCTTATGCAGTGTTTCCATTTCATCCACCACGGATGCAGGCCGCCTGCAGCGCAAGCGCCTGCCCTGTAAAGCGGGATAGACGCAGTAGGCGCACCGATAAGGGCATCCCCGCTTTGTCTCGACGCCGATGGCAGGCACATATGCATTGATATTAAGATACCTCAAAGGGTCCAGCCGGCTCCTGCCGGGTGGGCTGTAATCAGCCATGTCGAAATCTGTGGAGGGCGGCGCTATTATTATGCTGTTTCCTTTTCTTGCACATAGCCCTTTCAGTGAAGCAGGGTTTCCCGGCGACGCCGCAAGCGCGGGCAGCGATTCTTCAGCCTCGCCCACAATGCCGTAATGAATCTCGGGCAGTTCCTGCATCAGCCGCAGAGGGAAGAGAGAAAATCCGGTGCCTCCGGCAAAAATCCATGCCATGGGCAAGACCGAAGACACAATGCGCACAGTGGCAAAAAAATGCGGTATGAGCGAAACAGCCTTATTGCCCAGAGGGTCGACGTTCCTCAGCGAGACTCCTACTGCATCAGGTTGGAAGTCCAGCGCCTTCTGCTTCAGCGAACTGTAGGGGTCGATCTCGATATTCATATCCAGAAGCCCTACCTCATGCCCGTATGACTCAAGACGCCCGGCCAGCATGACGATGCCGATAGGATAGACTTTTTCCTGCGATGCTCCTTCAACAGAAGGCGCCTGCACCATTAAAATACGCACTATGAATCACTCCAGAAGCAGTAATGCAAAATATTTGACAAATCCGTCTTTAGTATCGAGTGTGCGAAGCTTAATACCCGCCAAACTCGCTGTTTCAAATACGTCTATCCCGGCTCCCTCCATTGAGGGACGGGCATTTCCGGTATCGCTGCATGCAACGTCGGCAGTGCAGCGCTCGCATATCGAGCATGGCCCGGCCCAGTAGGCAAAGGCTTTATAAAAACCTGCCTTGAAAGCTTCTTTTTCAGCTTCGAGGACTTTCAGCTGCAAGCTATGGGCAGGAGGTTCCCCCTCAAGCAATAAGGCGTGTGAATAATCTTTAAGCAGCTCTCTGGTCTTTTCCGGCGGCGGGCTGTTCGGAGGACAATGACGGCTCCCATACCTGTCGCATCCAAAGCGGCACTTCAGGTCCGTCCAGTCTGCGACCCGTATTCCTGCGGCCGGTATCGGGGTGACTGAGCTGAATCCGATTTCCCTGATCTTAAACGCCAGCTGCTGCCTTGCATCTGTCAAAAGCGAGGAAAGGCTCTTATTTTCCCTTGAGGCCGTAATCAGTGCTGTATCTGTCCCGAGTGCCAAAGGGGCTGAAGTGTGGAATCCCATTTGACGGAGCGCATCAAGTACAACAGTGGATGAAAATACCTTCCCGTTATATGTATTGATGAACATGTTCAAATCAAAAAGAGCGGCTTTCTCCTCACAGTGTTCAAGAAAAAAATCGTGTATTACGAGCAGCCCATCCGTTTTCAGGCTGGACGCGGCATTTGAAAGGATGTGAGGGAGTTCTCCATCCGAATAAGCATGCAGGACATTGGAAAGCATTACGATATCAAATCGTCCCTTGTCACCAGGCCAGGGCTCCAGGATATTGGCCGGAAGAAAAGTCACACGTTCTGATAACCCTCTTTTTTGCATAAAGCCGCGGGTATGTTCCAGCACCTCAGGAAGGTCCATAACAGTTGCTTTCATGGAAGGGATATAGTCAAGGAACCCAGCGGCAATAGCTCCTGAGCCGGCCCCAACGTCAAGCATTTCTCCGGCTTCGCGCATACGCGCAAAAAAAGGAAGCATCTCCCGGACTTTAGTCCGGGCAATACATTCCATTGCAGATATGTATCTTCCTGTTCTCGCGGACCGGCCTGCAAGGTCCTCCTCTTCGATGGCGCATACGTCCTTTCCTCCTGCCTTCAGGCACTTGTCGAGTCCTGCCCAGTATTTGACAAGCTCTTTCCTCCAGAGAATCGATTCGCCCTGATATTCCGGCTTACCCGCAACAAGGTGCTTTCCGGAGATAGCGGTATTGAAATAAAGGACATCATTCTTATGCAGCAGCCCCAGGCTGCAAAGGGCATTAAGAAACCGTGTCATGCCAACCGGCTTGCAATTAAGCGCGCTCGCGATCTCTCCGGCTGTTTTGCCCCCGGTTCCGATCAGGGTGAAGATCCCTGTCTCAACAGCAGTGAACAGCACTTCCGAATACCAATAGCCTGTAGCCAGGTCCTCAAGATATTGACTACCCGCTGACTGTGGATCATGTGTCAAAAAAGGAATAGATTTACGTTTCATAAAATAAAAATCCCCGGCCCACAACGCCTGAAATGACCGCAAGGCTTAGTTATCAAACCATATACTACTTTCAGGTAATTGTTTTCCGGACAATGATATGTTATAACAGGCCAATGATTAAGTGCCATTACTTTGTGAATGGGAGGCGGCGTAGGTGAAGAGAGTTCTTATTATTGACGATGATGAACAGACAAGAAGTGCTCTCAGACATATGTTGGAAAGTTTGAATTGCGAAGTTTATGAAGCAGCCGACGGCCAGGAAGGTATAGATTCCTTCCGCAAAAATCCCACCGATATAGTTGTTACTGATATTTACCTGCCTGGAGACAATGGACTTCAGGTAATAATGGTCCTTGAAAGGGAATTCCCTGGAATAAAGATTGTAGCGATATCGGGTGTCGAGACCGACTATATTGATAATCTGCAGGCCGCCAAAGATTTTGGAGCGGCGCATTGTATCAGGAAGCCCGTGTCGTTTGAGGATATTAGGGGGATTTTGGAGTAGAGGGAGTATAGAACAAGCGCTATGCATTACACTTATTGCATAAAAGAATGCAAATAAAATAATAATCAAAAGAAGGCGGATTGACTTGAATTTTGTTTGTTTATCCTGGAGCTGTAAACCTAAAATTGAGAAAATATATTTATGACAGAATTTAAAAAATCACGGTGGGCGAAGCCCGAATTTACAGAGGGATACAGGGATGGTGCTGATGTCTTCATTGTGGAGCGGAACAGAATGCTTGAAATTGTGAAGTCTTTCTATGAGCATTTCGGCGGCAATAAACCAAACAGCAATGTTCTTGACCTTGGGTGCGGAGACGGAATTGTTATGTATCAACTTCTGAAACTTGATAATTTAATAGAAGCTACTTTGATAGACGGCTCTTAAGATATGCTGAATAAGGCAAAAGAGCGGCTGAAAGATTTTGGGAACCTCCATTTTATTCGAGCAAGTTTTCAAGAGATTATAAATGAAAACACTGCTCTCCAAAATTATGATTTCATAGTTTCTTCGCTGGCCATTCATCATTTGACTCTGGAGGAGAAAATAGCTTTATTCAGGACCATCTATTCCCACTTGAATGCTGACGGCTACTTTTTGAATATCGATGTTATCCTTGCCCCCTCAGATGCGATAGAGAAGTGGTATCTTCTACTTTGGGAGAAATGGATTGATGAAAGAAAAACTTTATTAGGGATTGAGGGGAGTCACTATCACGACATTGTCAAAAGATATAA
>JBEKJD010000120.1:0-8861 GCA_050011415.1 Dissulfurispiraceae bacterium
GGCTTTTACTGCGAGTTCAGTGATTTTAGGCGCTATCCCCGATGTGGAAAGAGTAATCCTGTTGGGAGAGATTTTCATCTGGCCTGTTATTCTCCGCAGCGCTTCAACAACATTATCAAAATTCGCCAGCGGCTCTCCCATGCCCATAAAAACGATATTCGTAATCTTTCGCGGCCCGATCAGCCGGCCTACAGCAATAATCTGATCTGATATTTCATGGGGTTGAAGGTTACGTCTAAACCCCATTGCACCTGTAAGGCAGAACCTGCAGACCATGGCGCACCCCGCCTGAGAGGAAATGCAGAGTGTCAGCCGGTCCTTATCAGGAATAAGCACGCTTTCGATGCTCTCGCTGTCCTCAAGGCCGAAGAGGAACTTTTCTGTCCCGTCCACAGAGGTCCGCCGGTCAAGCATCGCAAGATTGCTTATATATGCCTTTCCCTCAAGCCTTTCTCTCAGGTCTTTCGAGAGTTCGGTGATATCTGAAATAGAACGGACATGCCTTTCGTATATCCAGTGCAGAAGCTGTTTTGCTCTGAATGCAGGCAGTCCCGACTCTTTGATAAAGGATTCCAGTTCCTGTTTTGAGAGGGCTTTGAGATTTATTTTCGCCATTAATCGTCTTGCTCAAATCTTATTACTGTAATTATCCCATTAAGTCCAAAAAGCAGTCAATGCAGATCATTAACTGAACTTTTCTCCGGCCTCGCAGGCATCACTCACACTCGGCTTGACCTTACAATAAATCTGTGATAAATAAAATATATCAAGAGGGTTCCCCATAAAGTCCCAATAATGGAATTACTATGCAACTAAACCCAACTAAGGAGGGCCAAGAAATGAAGCATGCGGCAATTATCTTATCTGTCTTAGTAGTGTTCCTGGCTTTCGGTCTGAATTACGCTTATGCTCAGGCGGCAGAGCCGGACGAGAATGCAATGACGCAGGATGATTCAATGCCTGGTAGTGAACCTATTGGTGAAATGACGACTGATGACCATCAATGCAGCAAGGGAATGGCGGGCGGCATGGAAATGGCAAAGGACTGTGGCTGCGGCCACATGGCAGAGCATATGATGGGCGAACATATGCAGGGTATGGGACATATGGAAATGATGATGCCTGAGGACATTATGGAGGCCAGGCGCCATGTGATGAGAATGGTGATGGACCTTGGCCTCAATGAAAAGCAAAGAGGGGCTGCAGCACAAATAATCGACGGGACCGCAAAAGATTTAATAAAAAAGAAGTCTGATCTCCTGATTGCTAAAATAGAGTTGGAGGATGTCCTTCACAAAGACCCTGTCGATATGAATGCTGCTGCTGCAAAGCTGAAACAGACAGAGGCGATGAAGACCGACATGTTTCTCGCTCACTTAAAGGCATTTCAAGAAATTAAATCAATGCTGACGCCTGGGCAAAAGAGCAAACTTAAAGAGATGATGGCGAGTGGCATGGGAATGGCAAAGGGCTGTAACTGTGACATGATGAAAGGAAAGAAGGCCCATCACGGCAAGAAAAATGTGACAAAATAACATCAGTCCGCACCGGAGATTAAAGATGGGGTGAGGCCTCGACCTCACCCCGCTTTATCTAAGTTCCCATTTCCCAGCTTTGAAGATACTTCTTCTGCTCCGGGGTAAGAGTGTCTATTGAAATACCCATTGCTTTCAGTTTAAGCCGGGCTATTTCCTTGTCTATCTTTTCCGGCACGCCGTAGACCTTTTTTTCGAGTTTCTTTGCATTCTTAACCATGAATTCGGAACACAATGCCTGGTTTGCAAAGCTCATATCCATAACGGCTGAAGGATGGCCCTCGGCAGCAGCGAGATTGATAAGCCTTCCCTCTCCGAGGAGGTAAATCCTTTTGCCGTTCCGGAGTGTAAACTCTTCCACAAAATCCCTCATCATCCTTCTGGCCTTGGACATTGCGGCAAGACTTTCGATGTCGATCTCAACATTGAAATGGCCGGTATTGCATACTATAGCGCCATCTTTCATAGCAGTAAAGCATTGCTTGGAAATGACCTTGATGTCCCCGGTCGCGGTAACGAAAATGTCACCGATCCTTGACGCCTCAAGTGCCGGCATTAATTCAAAACCGTCCATTGTGGCTTCAAGGGCCTTTAACGGGTCCACCTCTGTGATTATGACCCTGGCGCCGTGACCTTTTGCCCTCATGGCAACGCCCCTGCCGCACCAGCCGTATCCGGCCACCACAAAGACCGAGCCTGCAATCAGCCTGTTCGTTGACCGTATTATCCCATCCAAAGTGCTCTGACCAGTGCCGTAGCGGTTGTCAAAAAGGTGTTTAGTAAAAGCATCGTTGACTGCAACTATGGGATACCGGAGCGCGCCGCTTTCCGCCATTGCCTTCAGTCTTATAACACCCGTGGTAGTTTCTTCCGTGCCTCCGATAACTCCATTGAGCAGGTGTTTGGCATCTTTGTGGAGCGTTGAAACCACATCGGCGCCGTCGTCCATAGTTATCTGAGGCTTAAGGGCCAGGGCATCCTTGATGTGCCGGTAATATGTTTTTGTATCTTCCCCTTTGATGGCAAAAACGGAAATGCCTGAATTTTTCACGAGCGATGCCGCCACATCATCCTGCGTACTGAGCGGGTTGGATGCGCAAAGTGCAATTTCGGCCCCACCTGCCTTAAGCGTCTCCATTAGGCTCGCCGTCTCTGTGGTGACATGAAGACAAGCGACCACCTTTATTCCTTTAAGCGGTTTCTCTTTGCCGAATCTTTCTGTAATGCTCTTTAACACCGGCATTTCCTGGGCAGCCCACTCTATCCTCAGCTTTCCCTTTTTAGCGAGCCCGATATCCTTTACATCGTGTTTTGCCATGTATCCTCCTTATGCCCCTGCCTGTTTCTTCAGGGTCTCCGCCATATCGGTATGTTCCCAGGTAAACTCTTTTTCAGTCCTGCCAAAATGCCCGTATGCCGCGGTTTTCTTGTAAATAGGTCTCCTCAGGGAGAGCTTGTCGATTATGCCTTTCGGCGTCATATCAAAATTCTTCACTATCAGGTCCGATATTTCTTTGTCCCCGATCTTGCCGGTACTGAAAGTATCTACAAATACCGAAACCGGCTGGGGCACGCCTATTGCGTAAGCGAGCTGTATCTCGCACCGGGATGCGATGCCTGACGCAACGATATTCTTTGCAATGTACCTGGCCATATATGAGGCAGACCTGTCGACCTTTGAGGGGTCCTTCCCCGAGAAGCAGCCGCCGCCGTGGCTTCCCACGCCGCCGTATGTATCTACAATTATCTTCCTGCCGGTCAGTCCCGTATCTCCCTGAGGTCCGCCAATAACAAAACGGCCGGTCGGGTTGATGTGGTAAACAATAGTCTCCTCATCGAGCAGTTCCGGAGGGATAACAGGTTTAATTACTTTCTCAATAATATCTTCCCTCATTTCCTTCAATGTAATATCAGGACTGTGCTGCGACGATATGACAATAGTGCGCACTTTATACGGCTGTCCGTCCCTGTATTCGATTGAAACCTGTGATTTGCCGTCCGGGCGCAGATAACTGAGGACATCCTTCTTTCTCACTTCCGCCAGCTTTCTGGTCAGTTTGTGGGCGAGCATGATTGTCATGGGCATCATTTCAGGAGTTTCGTCACAGGCGAAACCGAACATCAGCCCCTGGTCACCGGCGCCCCCGACATCAACACCCATGGCAATATCAGTCGATTGTTTGTCTATGGAGGTGATAATGGCACATGTCTCATAATCGAAACCGTATTTGGCCCTTGTATATCCTATATCCTTAATAGTTTCCCTCACGATGTCGGGAATATGCACATAGCAGTTTGTTGTAATTTCTCCGGCAACAAATGCCATACCCGTAGTTACAAGACATTCGCAGGCAACACGCGCGGTCTTGTCCTGTGCGATTATTGCATCCAGTATCGCATCAGATATCTGGTCTGCGATTTTATCAGGATGTCCCTCTGTGACGGACTCTGAAGTAAACAAAAAATCTCTACCATTTCCCATGGTTCACCTCCGGTGTTAGATGTAAGAACGTAGCGCTCTCAAAATCTGGAATCATTATAATATCATTTGCCAATTTCATAATACAACAGCCTATTGCGCCCTCTGAACAAGCTCCTCGGCAATTTGCACAGCGTTTAACGCAGCTCCCTTTCTCAGATTGTCTGAAACAATCCACATGTTGATTCCGTTTTCAATAGACTCGTCCTCCCTGATCCTGCCCACAAATACGTCGTCCTTGCCGGCAATTTCAACAGGAAGCGGGTACACATTCTTTTCCGGGGCGTCAAATAGTGTAATGCCGGGGGCATTCGAAAGAAGCTCGCGGACCTTCTGCGGAGTGATTTTTATTTTCGTCTCTATGTTCAGCGACTCGGAATGCCCCCTGAAAACAGGCACCCGGACCGTTGTAGCCGTCAGTTTTATCGAATCGTCACCCATAATCTTGCGGGTCTCGTTTACCATTTTCATCTCTTCTTTCGTGTAGCCGTTTTCCAGAAATTTATCGATATGGGGCAGCACGTTGAATGCAATCTGATGCGGATAGACATTGCACTGCACCTCCCTGAAACTCAGCAGGTCAGTTGTCTGCTGGAGAAGTTCATCCATGGCTTTTTTGCCGGTACCTGAAACCGCCTGAAGGGTGGTCACCACCACCCTTTTTATTATTGCGGCGTCGTGAATGGGCTTCAGCGCTACTACCATTTGTATCGTCGAGCAGTTGGGGTTCGCAATAATGCCTTTATGCCATTCGAGGTCATGAGCATTGACCTCAGGCACCACAAGCGGGACCGCAGGGTCCATCCTCCATTCACTGGAATTGTCCACAACAATACATCCTGATCGTGCTGCGATTGGCGCCCATATTTTCGAACGCTCGGCGCCGGCAGAGAAAAGCGCAATATCGATGCCTTTGAATGAATTTTCGTTGAGGGTCTCGACAGCGATGTCCTGGCCGTTAAATTCGAGAGTCTTCCCTTCTGATCTTTCCGAAGCAAACAGTCTCAGCTTCTCAACCGGAAATTTCCTCTCCTGCAGCACCTCGATCATCTCGTTGCCCACCGCGCCTGTCGCGCCGACAACCGCTACCACATATTTACTTTTTTTCTTTAACATATCTTGCTTTCACTCCTTATTAACATCTCACTTCTCACTTTTTTTTATGCTATATATTGAGCCACTAAATCTCCAACCTCCGCAGTTGTATATCCCATCTTCCCCGCAGCCTGGCTCTTCATTTTCTTCATTACTGCCACCATAGCTGCATCGACAGACTGCGCAGCCTTTGCTTCCCCAAGGGTATCGAGCATCATCATCGCAGCGCCGATGGCCGCCATAGGGTTGATCACATTCTTACCGGCGTACTTCGGCGCGCTGCCGCCCATAGGCTCGAACATCGAAACACCCTCGGGGTTGATGTTGCCTCCGGCTGCCACCCCGAGTCCTCCCTGTATCATCGCACCGAGGTCGGTGATGATGTCGCCGAAAAGGTTCTCGGTGACAACCACGTCGAACCATTCAGGGTTTTTCACGAACCACATATTCGCAGCATCGACATGATTGTAGTCGCGCTTGAGTTCAGGGTATTGCTTCGATCCCATCTCTTCAAAAGCGCGGTACCAGAGGTCACCGCAATGAGTAAGCACGTTCCTCTTGTGGACAAGCGTGATCGGTTTTTCAGCGTACTTCGGGTCCTTCGCGTTCCTCATCTTCTTTAATTCGAAAGCATACTTGAGGCACCGGTCCACCGTGCGGCGATCATATACCATCAGTTGAGTAGCTATTTCATCCTGAGTGCCGACGCGCGTCACCCCGCCATGTCCGGTATAGATGCCGCCGGAGTTTTCACGAATAACCACAAAATCGATGTGCTCAGGCCCCTTGTCCTTAAGCGGTGTATCCACGTTGGGGTAAAGCTTCACCGGACGGAGATTAATATACTGATCAAGAGCAAAGCGTATCTTGAGCAAAATCCCTGTTTCAAGGATTCCGGGTTTAACATCAGGATGTCCGATGGCCCCGAGAAAGATCGAGTTGAACTTCCTGAACTCCTCTATGGCACTGTCAGGCAACGTCTCACCGGTCCTCAGATACCGTGCGGCGCCAAAGTCGAATTCCGTCAGCTCGACCCTGAATCCAAACTTTGCCGAAGCAGCATTGAGCACCTTTATGCCCTCAGACACTACCTCCGGTCCTGTTCCATCCCCTGGTATTACTGCCACTTTATAGATATTGCTCATGCTGCTTCTCCCTTCATGCGTCTCTTTATCCACTCGATCAACCCGCCGGAGCCTATCAATTCCTGCATAAAAGGAGGGATAGGATTTGCGGTATATTGTTCGCCGGCAGCAGGATTTTTTATAATCCCCTTGTCTGCATCGATTTCTACAGTTGCCCCTTCTATTATCCTTTTTGAGGTCTCTTCAGACTCGAAAATAGGAAGTCCGATGTTGAATGCGTTGCGGTAGAATATCCGCGCAAAGCTCGCGGCAATAACTGCCTGGATACCGGCAGCCTTTATGGCAATAGGCGCATGCTCCCTTGAAGAGCCGCAGCCGAAGTTTTTCCCTGCAACTATGATGTCGCCTGCCTGTACTTTGGCAGAAAATCCCTTGTCGGCGTCTTCCATGACATGACGGGCCAGCTCCGCCGGATCTGATGTGTTAAGATATCTCGCCGGGATAATCGCATCAGTATCTATATCGTTCCCAAACCTCCACACCTTGCCCTTGAATAGCATTTAAACCCTCCGATTGCGTTTTCAAAACTTATTGTAATAAACTTGGTACTTCAGTTCATAAATACAGTGTCGCACCGAGAGCGTCGATGCTCAGCGCCAGCGAGGCGCAGGACTGAGGCGTACTGTCCCGTACGGCGAAGGAGTGCAACGAAGCGGGCGATGATGCAGCGGCGCTCGAATGCAACTGTATTTATGAATTGAAGTACTTGATATTATACCGTGATTGTCATTAATTTTCTATGAAAAAAGTAATCCTACTCCTCGGGCCCACCTGCGTCGGGAAGACAGCCGTATCCCTTCTGCTTGCAAACACCTTGCATACGGAAATCATAAGCGCCGACTCCATGCAGATATACAGGCATATGGACATAGGGACGGCAAAACCTTCGGTTGAGGAGCAACGGCTGATCAGGCACCACATGGTCGATATAGTCGAGCCCTGGGATTTCTACAGCACAGGGCAGTACATCGAGGACGTTCAGTCTGTTATTTCCGCACTCCACAACCAAAAAAAAATTCCACTTGTTGTCGGAGGCACAGGACTCTACATCAAGGCCATGACGCGGGGTCTTTTCCAAGGACCTTCGGCTGACTGGGAGATGAGGGATACCCTTCTGGATGAAGAGAGGGCAAAAGAGGGGTCTCTCTACGAGAGGTTGAAGTCCCTTGATCCGGCGGCTGCTTTAAAAATAATGCCGGCTGATACGAGGAGGATCATAAGGGCGCTGGAAGTATGCATGAAAAGCGACAGGTCCCTGTCGGAGATGCACCGGACATCAACCAATCCCCTTCCCTATGAATTCATAAAAATTGGGATCACAAGGGAGAGGAAGGAACTTTACAGTATGATTGATGCCAGGATTGATGCAATGATAGCGCAGGGACTTCTGGAGGAGGTGACGAAGGTTGTAAAAATGATAGAAGACACGGAGACGCGGAGATGCGGAGACGCGGGGACGCGGGGAAACGGACCTGGCTTTGCTTTGCCTTGCCCCTTCCCCGTGTCCCCGAGTCCCCGTGTCCCCGTGTCGTCTTTTACGTCTATGCAGGCTATCGGCTATAAAGAAATAGCGATGCATCTGAATGGAGAACTGGGCATTAATGAGGCAATCAACCTTATCAAGCAACGCTCCCGCAACTACGCCAAACGGCAATTCACATGGTTCAAAAAAGAGGAAGGAATAGCGTGGGTGGATATATCCGGTGTACTTGATCCCAATGAGATTTTCCGAAAAATAAAAGAAACGGTCCCATTCCCCCAGCTTCATGCCCAGGCTTAGGGCCCGCCCTTAACAAGAGAGTACGTCATCCCCATTGTGCTGTGATACAATTTAGACATGCATGAAAGGATGCGATGAAAAACAAGGAAGTCGCAAAAATATTCAATGAAATAGCGGACCTTCTGGAGCTGAAAGGTGAGAACCCGTTCCGCGTAAGGGCATATCGCCGGGCGGCTTTGAATATGGAAGGGTTGGCAAAAAGTATCGAAGATCTTTCTCATGATGAGGTCCTGAACATCCCAGGAATCGGCCGGGACCTTGCAGGCAAGATTGAGGAGTACATAAAGACAGGGATAATACAGGCATATGAAGAGCTTAAACATGCAATACCCGGAGGACTGTCCACCCTCCTTTCCGTTCCCGGCCTTGGGCCAAAGACATCTAAATTGCTTTACGAAAAATTAAAGATTACAAACATCGATGAACTCGAAAAATCAGCATTGGAGCATAAACTGGCAGGCTTGCCGGGCATAAAGGAAAAGACGGAGGATAATATCTTAAAGGGGATAGAGATGCTGAAAAGGGGTCGGGAGCGTCAGCCCCTCGGTAAGGTGCTTCCCATCGCAAATGAGATCCTTGGGCATCTTAAGAAAAACGCCCCTGTGTCCAAAATCGATCTTGCCGGGAGTTTAAGGAGATGGAAAGACACGATAAAAGATATTGATATCCTCACAACGTCCGACAATCCAAAAGAGGTGATGAGCGTCTTTGTGCATCTTCCCAATGTTAAAGATATATTGATGCACGGGCCGACAAAGTCCAGCATAATAACTGATCAAAACCTTCAGGTGGATTTAAGGGTTGTTGAAAAGGGATCTTATGGCGCT
>JBEKJD010000121.1:0-8837 GCA_050011415.1 Dissulfurispiraceae bacterium
AATTATTACTCTCCCTACACATGAGCCTCTTTCAAGAATCCTGAAAAGCAAGATTGCTTTACTTTGCTCATATCAGAGAAGGCAATCACATAACAGAGCACAAGTGCCCGACCTTTGGTAAGGGCTGTGCCTTTTTCTTTTTAAGGAGGAATGATATTAATGCAGTGAAGTAACTTTTATTAAACGAAGCAACCGAAGGCGGCAGGCAAGTAACTCGTATGAGTGAAAAAGCCTGCCGCCTTTTTTGTTTGTGAGCAGACCATCAGGAGGAATGTATGAAAACAATTACGGCAGCAGTCACGGCGGCAATCATAGCAGCGGCTATCATTTTTTCGATAGTGAGCAGCTCAAAAGAGATGATTGCCTCTGCACAGAAAGCACAGGCACAAGCGATAGCTGCTATTGACGGACAAAAAGGAGGTGCGCAATGAACGGCGGGAAACACGTTGCAAAAGAGAGGGGCATAGTTGCAGGCGCTGGTATCTATAAAAGGATAGAAGCGCTTATCGCCGAGAAACCCTGGCTTGTCGTGAGGGCACTATCAACACTGCATGAGGCAGACAGGAAAAGTCTTAAGTGGGTCTTGGCAAGAGTCTAAGGTGAAGTGATTAATGAACAACGAACCAAACGAAGGCGGCAGGCAAGTAACTCGTAAGAGTGAAAAAGCCTGCCGCCTTTTTTTGTTTAAGGGTCGTGTGTAGACCATAGAAGGAGAAAAGTATGAAAAAGATGCGGAAAGAGACCTTTTTTGATGAAACCGGTGAGATCATTAATTCATCTGCATATGCCCGCTACAATAAGACGCAAGCCTTCCCGGAGTCAGCTGGTGAAGGCATTGCCCGCCGATGGCTGCACGTTCAGCTTGTCAGTTACACTGCGCGGCAGATCAGCATGGCATTGGGGTTGAGTGAAAGCCTTGCCGAAGCCATTGCCCTTGCACACGATATCGGCCATCCGCCGTATAGCCATGAGGGAGAAGAGTATCTCAACAGTATCTGCATAGCTTCAGGTTGCGGTTGTTTTACGCATAATGCCCAAAGCGCCAGAGTCCTGACACTTCTTGAAAATAGCGGAGAAGGCCTGAACGTTTCCCTGCCTGTAGTAGATGGCGTTCTATGCCATAACGGTGAGGCCCTTAGCCAGGTTTATGAGCGTGACTGCGACAAAACCGGCAGCAGGCTTCACGCTGAAATTCACAAATGTTTTGCGTTGCCTGGTTTTAGCAAGAACATTAGGCCGATGACACTTGAAGGATGTGTGGTAAGGGCTTCGGATGTCATCGCCTATATCGGCAGGGACATCGAGGATGCTATTTCGATCGGGCTCATCACAAGAGATGACCTGCCTCAAGTGTCTGTTGCTGTTCTCGGTAACAGCGAGGCGTATATCCGGAAAGCCCTTATTAATGATCTTATTAGTGAAAGCCGGGATAGAGCTGCTATCCGCTACTCTGACAGGATATTCCAGGCACTGGAAGAGTTGCTGAAGTTCTGCCTCAAGTCGATTTACCCAAAAACAATCCCTAACGAAGTGCGGAAGGAGAGGGAGAGAAAGTTCCACATGCTCTTTCAGGCGTTCTGCGAACAGCTTGCCGGACCAGAGTTATCTCCAGTCAGGAACTGGGCGGGGGGCATCGGCGCATCTTATATCAGGACCACACCGGCTGAGCGAATCGCAGTGGACTACATCGCCTCGATGAGTGACGGCGGTTTTGAAAAAGCTGTTGCGCAGTTAATGGGCGGCAACTAACAAGTATAACCAATCAATCAGGCCGGCATTCCGGGCACTCAGCACGCAGCTTTCGGTGCGTCTGAGTTTTCGGAGTGACCGGCCTTTTTGCGTTTAAAACCTTAGCAACCATTAACCCTCAACACCCGCTACCTGCACCCCTAAAGTCTGTGACTTTTGGGGACTCCTCGCGGCGTTTGACGCCCGGCGGGTTTTTTTATCTCAAAAAGGAGAAAAAATGATAACTGACAATATTGAGCTCACGTTTTTAACAGCGCAGGATACCGAAAGCACAAGAAAAGCACAGGCTATGAAGGTCGCTGAAAGATTCAGCGAGTTCGTTGGCGAGGCTCGCGAGAGCGTCCACATTGCGATCTACGATTTTCGTCTTGAAGAGGGCGAAGCTGAGATCGTAATCGATGCGCTGAGCAACAAGGCTGCAGCTGGAATGGATGTCAGGGTCGCCTATTTCGAGCAAAACAGGAAACACAAATCTGTACCCGGAGGAGACCCGGCTCCGGGAACGGACAGAAATTTCCTGCAGCGTCTTCACAAAGATGTAAAGGTGAAGGCGGTCAAAGGAATACGCGATCTTCCGGCTGATGTCCGGGCCTTACCGATTGAAGGCGGCGGACACTTGATGCACAGCAAGTACATAGTCGCCGACGCGTGTGATGTCTGGATGGGTTCGGCCAATTTTACCACCGACGCATGGAGCATTCAGGACAACAACATTGTCATCCTGAAGTCGCCGCATGTCGCCGCATATTATGAGACCGACTTCGCGGAGTTGTGGGAGTCGGGTCGCATTGCAGGCACGGGCAAGGACGATCACTGCGATGCCGAAATCGACGGGATCAACGTTGAAGTCGATTTTGCGCCTGGTGATGGTGCAGCGATGGATCAAGGTATCGCAGATCTGATCACGTCAGCGAAAGGTGAGATCGTGATTGCCTCGATGGTTATTTCTTCCGGTACTGTTTTGGATGCCCTGGCCGCTGCAATAAGACGAGGCGTAAAAGCATGGGGCATCTATGACGGGCCGCAGATGGGCCAGGTCATAAGGTCCTTTGAGAAGGGCAAAAATAGCTCCAGCAAAACTAAAATCGCGCTGTGGAATGTCATAAAGAAAGAATTGGTTGCCAAACATTCCACGCCATATAGCGCGGACGGGCCCCACGATTTTATGCACGACAAGCTGGTCGTGGTCGATGGGCGTGTGGTGAAGACGGGGAGCTTCAACTTCTCGGGCAACGCGACTAAAAACGCGGAGAACATGATCACCATTTATGGCGAGGAAATCGCAGCCCAATACATTCAGTATGTTCATGGGCTCGTTTCAAAGTACGAATAGTCCGTTGTCCGGTAAGCGCCACATTCAACCTTCCCGGCTGCAATAACGAGTAATAAAAACCCCTAAGGCCCGCTCTGGAGGCGTATTACGCCCGAGCGGGTTTTTTTACAGGAGGAGGATGTATGAAAGGTGTCGAACGTGTAGTGCAACAAGTATTAAACCACCAGGAGGAGTTGTCAAACTTTGGCAGGCTCGCGGCAGAGGTTTATATTGCGTATATCCTGGAAAGGGTAATCGAACATTTCCATACAGTTATCGGAGTTTGTTTGGGACGCTTTGCGGAGAAGATTAAAGAGGAGTGGGAGGCTATTGCCGGGGAGGTTCTTCCCAACATCCTGGAAAAAATTAAAAAGCTGTTGGCAACACTTCTGCAAACCGCAAAGTCTCTGAGAAAGAAGGTGTGCGAATTACTCCACAGGGTCCTGCGCGATAACCAGCCGTAGCGAGACTTCCTCATTTGAATATAAAGAGGGTCTGCAACCCAGATACCGGGTTGCAGATCCTCAAAATACCCCTCGACAAAAAATTTTGCCTTTTTGACATTTCCGGGATAAAAAGTTCATTTGTATCGAGTGTAATTATCGGTTGAAGCATAAGCTGCAATTTCTGTTAAATGGAATCAAGCACTTGCAAACCAGCTTGAAGCATAATCTTGCAATGGATTGAAACATAAAGTGCTAAAAAGCAGGTAAATTGAAGCATAAGATGCAATATTCTGGAAATTGACACCAACACGATGCTTCCGTTATTGAAACAATTACTTATGCGACGTCTTGTCGCACATACTACTTTCGGGTAATTGTTTTCCGAACAAAGAAACTGTTATAAATGGTCAAATGAGTTCACAATGTAGAGGAGGGACCGTGAACACCCCTTTTTCTTTAGTAGTATTTCTTATCTGTTTATTCTTCCAAGCAGCATATGCAAAAGACTTAAAGGTTCACTTTATCAATGTCCGTCAAGGACACTCAATCCCTACAGTAGAAGGTGAATGATGCACGACTCAGTTCAAGAAGTTATAACTTTGCTTTTGAGATATCAGCGGGCAGCAGACCCCATAACGGCTTTTTTCCGGCAACAGAAACACAATAATAATATTCTACCGAAGTTTCAGCAGCAAATAGAAATGATACTTTCTTCTTATGGGAAGTTTGAGCCAATTGTATATGATACGCAAGGGATTCTCGATGATGGCTCGGATATCGTACTGAGACAGAGAGCAGAAAAAAGCACAGAATTTGAATTGATATCCTTCCAGATCAAGTCGTTTGACGATCTGAGAAAAAAAACATATATGCAAGAGCTCAAGGCGCAGCATGACGATACTTTTCGTAAAGTTGTGGGGCTTAAATATTATTTTATTGTCCTATGCACAGATGTTAAAGAGGACAAAGATAAGATACGGAATATAGAAGCTGAGTTTCGCAGCGCCGACAAGACGGAGATCATAGAGCCGGCATACGCATATACGTTTCTCCAACATACTCAAAAAAGAATTGATGCATTTGTAAAACGCACCTTGGAGTCTGAAGATATCGTTTTTAAGAAAGCTAATGATGCTCTTAAAGGTTTAGATCCTACTGTAAAAGCTCTCGCTATCTTTGTTTCCACCGAGTTGGCTGTCAAAGGGAATAACACTCTCAGCCTAAATGCTATCCAATCAAATACGATGTTAAATCAAGTTTATGATACTTTGAGGGAGCAACAGGAGCAAGAATTGAAGCGTCTTCGCAAAAGGAAATCATTTAGGACACTGAGAGAGGAACAGCACATAGCTCCATTCGAGCAGCAGCTTGCCGAGGACATGGAGATTTTGGAGGATAATTTTATAGAGCTCAATACTACATCGAATGATAGTATAGTTGTGAAAAATATTTTGCCACTGACCGCCATGATTACCGACGCTCTTGTTCGGTATGACTATAATGCTGACGAAGTCTTGGAATATATGTTCAATCTCACCGGAGTTGTTGATTAGTATTAACATGATCTTTGGGGAATGCAAAGTATTGGGCTTGACTGCTGAGAGAAGTTAGTTGTAAAAGGAGTTATTGCTTGAAAATTAGGAACTCAAATGCTCCAAATGCGGCAAAGAGGCATATGATGAATAAGAGAGCATAAATATTACGGGTGGAGAGGATTCAATGACGGAACATGCACCAAAACAACCCATAATCTCAAAAAAAATATTAGTTGTTGGAGATTGGATTGTAGATGAAAATTGGATAGTGACAAAAGAAGATTCTCAAACCAGTTCACATATTGGCAAGCAACTATACCGATCTAAAATAACTAATATTAATGCACAACTCCTCAGCTTATGTGGGGCAGGCGGTGTTGCACGATTTCTACACGGGAGTCGCAATGATATACAGATATATGGATTTGGCTTATGGAATCCAAATGATACCAAGCTGCTTGCTGCTCTGTTCAGATCGGACTGTTCTATTCTTAATCAAACTCCACTTACGCTAAAGGGAATGTATAGAATTAGTAGATCCGCTAAATCTAATCCGCTTTGCCATTCTGATAGGAACTGTATTACTGATTGTAAAAATGGCGAGCATGATTGCGAACGGCTCCACACCGTGGATTTGCCTGACTTATCAGTATTTCGCCAAGAAGAGTTTGGCAACGATTCCGACATTAGCTCTCTATGTCAATATGTAAAGGACAACTACGATCTTGGCCCAATGTCGAGCCAGCCGAATACCATTGTGTGGTTAAACGAATTATTGGGGAAAAAGAATTTTGAGCTTCAAGTCGAAAAAAGAGATCCCGATTTTCGTAATACACTATCTGAAGACACGAAGATAAGACTTGAGGATTTTAAATCTGCCACCAAAACATCAAGGCCGAGGGAGGCAGCTAAGAATTTAAGAATACTAAATCGAGCATTGTTGGAAGCGACCTACCAAAAAACTCCGAAGATTCAGGAAATAGGTACGACGCGGGTGCTACGCGTGTATGGTTTATCAGGATCTCATTCAACAACTTTGCTAAATAGATATGATTGGCAAAATCACATGAAAACACCTGATACAGCAAGAATCAAAATAGCAATATCGAAAATGCTCTCGCATATCAAAAATGGTCCCGATGCTATAGTTATTGTTGACCATGACAAGGGCGGAGTAACAAAAGATCTGATTAGCATTTTACTTGACGAATGCACAAAGAAGTACGGAGATAATATTAAAAAATGTCGATGGTATGTTCGAACAAAAAACTATGAAGCGGATTGGTTAAATGTTGTTAAAGAAAATGCAAACGTCAATTTGAAACTTATCCTTGCTGGACCAATGCTTCTCAATCTGGATAAGGATCCTTGGTTTCTGGGTTCTCATTTATCAACGGGCGCACTCAAGTGGCTATATAACCAGGCTAATATAGAAATAGAAAATAATAAGCCGCGGGATCCGCAGAAAGTTGATAAAATGAACCAACCTATTGTTGTCGCATTTCATGAAGACAATAGTATGGCTGCAATAGTCCCGAGCCATAATTTAGATGCGTCAATAAAGGATAAGGATAATGAGCATACGCCCAGTGCAGCTCAAGAAACAGCAGTTTTCATTGCAAAGCGTTATCCGAAGGCACCAAATTATAAAGTAGGCAGAACCAGCGTTCTATTTTCCTCTCTTGTAGCAGCGATGGAAGTCAGCACAACGTCTGGTACAAATGATGTTCGCTTAAAAATTAATGAGGAGGACTTTGAGAAAGCCTTAAAACAATCGTACACGTGGTGCAAGACAATTGAAAAAGAGTTTAATAAGGAAATCTTCAGTGAAGATATTAATACTAATCTAAGATCTCATTATTCAAACGCAATAAAAAATGACGAGAGCATGAAATGGCAGGGTGATTTTGAAATAAAAAGGCGTACTCTCAAGCACGAGCTAAAATGCTGGGCCGAGGCATTTGATCCTGACAAATTAGGTATCGTCAATCAGAGCACTGTTACAGAGAGTCTGAGCAAACAACATCCCCAGGGTAAGATTCAACTGTGGCGAGGTTGGTCTCCTGTAAAAGGCTATATTTCACTTGTCGAAGAGAACCGAAGATTAATTGCTAAACTTCTCGCTGGGATAAAAGATTTCAAGGAGGATAAACATCACCAAAGGCCATTAAGTTCTCTTGTCATAGGGGGTCCTGGAAGTGGGAAGAGTTACCTCGTGTCTAAATTGGCAGAGCAGTTAGATATAGAGTATAGAGAATTTAATATTACTCAACTAGCCAGCATTGATGATTTGATGGCGTGCTTTGATACAATATCTTCTATTCAAACACAAAAGCCGGATAAGTCACTCATGGTGTTTTGGGATGAAATTAATGCGCCGCTTGGTACCCACGCCGTTTATAGTTATTTCCTTGGGCCGATATGGAATGGTGTGTACAGACGAGGCGGGCAGACATTTCAACTTAAACCGTGCATCTGGATATTCGCAGGCACACGGGAGATTGAGGCCGATAATAAATCAAGAGGCGACGCTGATTTTTCAAAAGGAAGTGACTTTATGTCGCGCATAAATGGGCCTATTATAAACCTAATAAATTATGAAAAAACAATCAATTCGCAGCAATATAAGCAATTACAGGTGACCGCACAAGAAAAAGGATTGCAACAAATCGAACAAATGTATATGGCAGTATCTATTGTTAAACGACACTTTCCGCATGTATTCTATATTTCTAAGGAATCATTAAAATGCTTTCGTGATATTGAATTAAAATATGGCATTCGTTCTTTGGAATTTCTCATACTTAAGATGAAAGATATTAAAAATGGCAAGTTAAATAAACATAACTTTCCCAAATTCGAGGAGATTAGTGTTTGGATTGAGAATCCAGATGCATTCGACGCAATTATGAAAGGCAAAATCGAACCCCAAGAAATTGATGACGACAATTATGTGCGTATATATAATGAGCCGTAGAAAGTGTGGGGCAGAGTTTTCACCGCCTGCCGCCCCGTACAGATATTACTAGTCAGGTTGTCTCGTCCCATCTCCCAAAATGCATAATTGATAATCCTATAAAAGGCTGCGGATAAGATAGCGCAGTCGATATCACCTGCGAGAGGCACCTCGATGGTGTTGTAAAAGGATAAAATTACAGCACGGAAAAAATGGGTGCAGTGATGAAACTTTATTTGGTACTATAATAATCTCCACAACTTAATTAATTACTATCACTACCGCAGAAGTTTCTGCCACGAGCTTTTTCCAATGATTTCAGTACTAAGGTACTTTTAGATACGGAAGAAACAAACATGCCATATTGTGTAATCCTGGCAGATCCTACCGCAATTCCTCCGTTGTATATAGAAGCTATTTTTGCAATCAATGAAGGGTTCCTTCCATATGTTTCATGCAATGTGTTTCGGTTCACGAGATCTTTACTTTCCCTCCGTAATATTCGCGCTATATAGCGCCCCATAAGTTCTACTGATGTGTTTGAGTTTTCAAGCCTTTTGATGATATATCTGATTCGCTCTGTTGGTTGTTTCGCAAGCGGGATAGGAGATTTAAATCCCGAATCAATCCATAGTGCTGTTGTGAGCTTTAACTGAGGCAGGCCAATGCTGAAATCTGGCAACCATGCAATTCCGACATTTCTGGCTGTGAGTAAGACTGTTGGTGGCCTTCAGGAAGCCCCGAATCCGGCTTTGTGGGAACCGATTATGGCCTGAGTGGGGCAATCACAGTCATGGCAGTGTAGTCGCGTCACATATTTATGACACGGCAGAGTGCTC
>JBEKJD010000122.1:0-8835 GCA_050011415.1 Dissulfurispiraceae bacterium
GACTGGGATGCCTTTGTTAAATTCTGCGCTGAACATAACTGGCAAGGCGTCGAATCCCTTTCAGGCATACCCGGCACTGTTGGCGCGGCGCCGGTCCAGAACATCGGCGCATATGGTCAGAGTGCGGAAAGCGTGGTCGAAGAGGTGCGCGCCATCGATATAAGCACATATGCTGCCACCCTTTTCAACAACAGCGAATGCGGGTTTGGGTACCGGAAAAGCGTCTTTAATACGGAGACAGCGGGGCGATATATAATAACAAGTGTTACCTTCAGGCTTGCCGCCTGCGGGTGTCCCAATGTTACCCACCATGATCTGAAGCGGTATTTTCCGTCAACAGCAAACATCACCCCTGCGCAAGTCAGGAATGCCGTGCTCGAAATAAGAAACTCAAAAGGCCTGCTCGTCCTTGATGGATACGAACGACTAAACAGCGCAGGCTCGTTCTTTAAAAACCCTGTAGTTTCACATGATATATTTGAACGTGTGGATAAAACAGTTCGCGACATGGGCGGATGCGAGAACTGGTGCTGGCCCCAGGCTTCGGGAGAGGTGAAAATATCCGCCGCATGTCTGATTCAGACAACTGGTTTTACAAGAGGATATCGCCGGGGCAATGTCGGAATATCACCCAGGCATACGCTGGCCCTCATAAATTATGGAAATGCAACAGCCGCCGAGGTCATCGCCTTTGCGCGGCAGGTGCAGGAGCAGGTACGTGAGAAGTTCGCGATTACGCTAAAGCCTGAAGTACAGCTTATCGGCATACAGCCCAACGCTCTGTTAGATGACAATTAGCAATATAGACTGCAATTAAGACAGTAGATGAATCTCTTGCGCTCGCTCCGTTTTGACAGTTCTAAGACTCGTCACGCTACAGTCGCAAAATTCCCTTCGGTCAGTTTCGCGACTGTTTAACGCTTACTCGCCAAGAACTGTTTCAAAACTCCGCTAATGCTCCAGAGATTCATCTACTGTCTTAATTGCAAGACAATTGATAGCTATATAGACTGTGTTATAAATGAAATGTTATATTATTATGTTTGTATGAGAATTTCTTATAAGCCGATATAAAAATATCTGTGAGGAGTTGAGCAATGTATAAAATTCTGGAGAAGCAAGTCTTGAGTGATGTTACCAAGCTCATGGTTATCGAGGCCCCCCATATCGCGCAAAAGGCCAAGGCCGGCCAGTTCATCATTGTGCGTATTAATGAACAAGGGGAGCGCATCCCTTTGACCATAGCAGACTATGATTCAAAAGCAGGGACGATTACCATTATCTTTCAGGAAGTCGGACAATCAACGATGCATTTGGGCACTCTCAATCCCGGAGATATGCTTGCCACATTTGCCGGACCGCTCGGACACCCCACAGAAGTGGAAAACTTTGGGACCGTCGTCTGTATAGGCGGCGGTGTGGGGATTGCGCCTGTTTATCCTATAGCCAGGGCGCTTAAACAAGCGGGCAACACAGTGATTTCAATAATAGGCGCACGGTCCAAAGAACTGTTGTTCTGGGAAGACAAGATGAGGGCTGTGTCTGATGAGCTTCATATTTGCACAGATGACGGCTCCTATGGACGCAAGTGTCTGGTCACCGACCCCCTCAAGGAAATTTTGCAGGCAAAACCCGGAGCAGTCGCTAAAGTCTGGGCGATAGGGCCTGCCATCATGATGAAGTTTGTATCTTTGACCACCAGGCCTTTTAATGTGCCGACGATTGTCAGCCTGAATACGATCATGATTGACGGCACCGGCATGTGCGGCGGGTGCAGGGTGCTCCTGGATGAGGGGGCAAAGTTCGTATGCGTCGACGGCCCTGAATTTGACGGCCACAAGGTAGACTGGACCAGTCTTTTGTCCCGGCTGCAGTTCTATCGTGAAGAAGAGCAGGAAGCGGTAGAGCACTGGAAGCACACCTGCAATCTCGAAAAAGCGATAGCGGATGGAGGGAAGTAAATGTCAAAGTTAGAACCGAAAGAGAGAATGAAAATACCCCGGCAGCCCATGCCGAATCAGGACCCTGTGATACGAAGCGGCAATTACGAGGAAGTGGCCCTTGGCTACAGCGAAGAAACAGCACGCAAAGAGGCTGAGCGCTGCCTGCAATGCAAGAAACCCGCATGTACGTCGGGGTGCCCCGTCGGCGTGCTGATCCCCCAGTTTATCCTTGCTCTGCGCGAAGGGAATATGACCAAGGCTGTTGAGGAAATGAAAGTAAAGAATAACCTCCCTGCAATCTGCGGAAGGGTTTGTCCTCAGGAGGTGCAGTGTGAAGGCAAATGTATTCTTGCCAAGAAAGGCGAAGCGGTTGCCATAGGACGTCTGGAGCGCTTTGTGGGCGACTTCGAACTCGCACAGCGCACCTGCCCGCTTGTGAGCGCACCTGCCACAGGCAAGAAGATCGCTGTAGTCGGCACCGGCCCTGCCGGATTGACATGCGCCGTAGACCTGGCGCGCGAGGGACATAAAGTCACCATGTTCGAGTCGCTCCATGGTCCGGGAGGCGTGCTTGTTTACGGCATCCCCGAGTTCCGGCTCCCCAAAAAAGTTGTTTTCGGCGAAATCAATTACGCGGTCGAGTGTCTCGGCATAGATATAAGGAACGATCATATTGTAGGCCGTTCCATTACATTAAATGAATTGTTAGCAGATTATGATGCCGTGTTCCTCGGGACCGGAGCAGGCTTGCCTTCCTTTATGCGCATTCCAGGCATAAACCTGAACGGTGTTATGTCTGCCAATGAGTTTTTGACCCGTGTCAATCTTATGAAAGGCTACCTCTTCCCTGAATATAGCACTCCGGTTAAAATCGGCAAGCGGGTGGCGGTTGTAGGCGGCGGCAACGTTGCCATGGATGCCGCACGGTGCAGCACTCGTCTGCAGGCGTTACACGCAAAGAAGACCGGAGACAAACAGGGCGAAGTGCATATCGTGTACCGGAGGTCCAGAGATGAAGTGCCGGCCCGCGCCGAAGAGTTCCACCATGCCGAGGAGGAGGGCATCATTTGTGACCTGCTGACCAATCCGGTAGAGATACTCGGAGACAGCACCGGCAAGGTAGTGGGCATGCGCTGTATCCGCATGGAACTTGGCGAGCCTGATGCAAGCGGCAGGCGCAAGCCGGTCCCCATTGCAGGTTCAGAGTTCGAGATGGAAGCAGATACCGTTATCATGGCGCTCGGCACCAGCCCCAACCCGCTCGTCTTTGTTGATGCTGACGGTCTCGAAAGAACGAAGCACGGCACTGCGGTTGCCGATCCCGAAAACGGAAGAACAAAAAAACAGCGTGTTTGGGCCGGGGGAGACGTTGTCACCGGAGCAGCAACTGTTATCAGCGCTATGGGCGCCGGCAAACGCGCCGCAGCAGATATGCATAAGTTTTTAAAAGACGAAGCGCCCTGGTAATAGCCGGGACTTCTTCAAAAAATGGCCTTTAACTTTAATTAGGTTAGAGGCCATTTTAGTTGTGTTGGAATAATGTTTGGATAGTTCGTTATTTGATTTTGTCGATGAAGCTTTTTGCTCTTTTCAGGACGGGTTTTACAACTTCGACACCGTGAAGATTGCCTCTGTAATATCCTGCAATATGCAATTCCTCATACAGAGCATCAAAATCGTTAAGCAGTTTCCCGTTGTTGACCGAAATATGCTTCTGTAGTGCTTTGCGGTATTCTTCGACTTTCTTCGGAAGTTTTTTTTTTGTTAGCCCCTTCCGGATTAATTGCTCTTCTATAGCTTTCAAGATGCCGAGATAAGCCACGCCGCAGGCTGATTTAACGTATTTCTCATCGGCATATCGATCACTCTCAACAGGCGATTTACTTAACAGTTCTTTTGCATTTTGCAGATACCTTAAAGGCTCTTTCATCATTTGCCTTCCATATGATAAATATTATAGCATTTTTAGCTTAAGTGACAGGTTTGCTGCATTAGGTTTGTTACACCCGCCGAACCAACACCTCGGCCATCTCAGCGATAGTGTTGGTTTTCCAAAAAACACGTTATTACTCCTCCCCTTGAACGTTCTTGCAGTCATCAAGTAAGTTGGATACAGTCCTATCTATATCATAATAGCTTATGCACTCGTCACGAATCAGATTGAATACTGATTTCTTCTTTCTGTGAGCGCTGCTATCACGACACTCTATCATGTCTGTGTCAACCACTACAATACTGATTGGGTTAGTAGCATATACTTCTGTTATTACTCCTCCTGATATCTTTGCGACAACAATGGTAGAGGTAGGATTTAATGAAGCATCCAAACAACTCTCCTCCATCATTTCATTTGGCGAACAACTATTCCCTTCACACATGAACTTTCTCCTTATTATTGGGCATGCTCAATATAGTTGTTTTGCGAGACTCGCTAAGAACAAAAGTTCTATACAATAGTATATAGAAATAATATTACAGCAGTGTTAAATTCAGTAGAAAGTAATCTTCCTGCGTAGCACGAATTATTTAGGCAATCTCTATTATCATAATCATTTATGACAAACAGTCAGTGTATTAATTTTGGGTAGAAACCTTGATAGTTAGCCATCTTCTGAGGAGTGCAAATTTCAGGAAGAAATATTTTTGCGACGAGTTGACCGCTTAACTTTTATTTTTGGAAGAAACTCAGGAGTCAAGAAAATTAAAAAGGAATCCCCGGTTTTTGAAATGCAGTTACAATATTTGCAAACAAAAATACTGACTACTGCAGCATAGATGGACAGTTGTCAATAACCAAACAGTGCAATAATGGGGACAAAGAAGGGGTAAAGAGCATTGAAATATTTGGAGTGCCCTTTTCCCCAAATAAAGTAATTAGGCATACTTGTTTATGGTGTGTTGAGATGCCGATTTGTTTCCCTGTGGTTGAGCCGGAGCCGCTGCTTTCTTAACGTTCTTACCGCCTGCTTCATTATTAGCAGCATTAGTTTTCGTGGCCGCTGCCGTCTGATTACCCTTATTAGCGTTGCCAGCCTTTTGCGGGTGTGCCTGTGGCGGTAAGTGTGTTACACCACCTATTTGACCGATTGCCATTTTCCCCTCCCTTTACATAGGATGTTATATAATTATAACGCTTTTATCATTAATAAAAAACTCCAGGTGTAGAATCCTTACTTTTTAATGGTACTTTTGGGTCTGATTTTCCTCCGGTCCGCTATCCTTTTTTTGCAATCATGCGAATGAAACCTCTTGTTTTGCAATTATGCAAAAATTTAAACAATCCAATTACTTTAGAATCAATGTCTTTGTCACTGGCATAGGAAATGCTCTTATATGGACAGATGCAGCACAGAGAGGAAAAAGGAGGTACAAAGAGATGCCAAACAGTAGGGGCTTGGAAGCCAAAACAGGAGAGACAACAAAAAAAGGATTATATGCCGGATTAGGAGCAGGTCTGGTACTATTTGCACTCGTAGGGTTACTGCCGGGGTCATTTATCGGCGGCGTAATCGGAATGAATATAGCTGGTAATATTTGCGGATTGCCATTAACCGTTTCATTGCTGCCAAGGCTTATAGTGGCAGTGTCGATGTTGACGGGAGTATTGTTGTCCGGAGTGGTGTTCGTATCAGGCGGCGCGTTGGCCGGATGGCTTATAGGGTATGTTATTGATGCTGTCAAAGAAAGCAAGACAATGACCATCGGTCATGCACATACAGTAAAAATCAAATAACAGCTACATAAAATTACAGGGAGGACAAGACAATGAAAGCGAGAAAAGAAATGGTAAGAATGGGGACGAAGATCGGTGCCGCACTTGGTGGAATAGTGTTTTTGGCCTTTGGACTGCTTCCAGGCTTTTACTTTGGCAGCTTTGGCGCGCTGGTGGTACTGAAACATCTGATGGGCGGGCCTGTTGAGCCCTCGGTGCTGGTACGAATGATCATAGCAGTGGGTATCATGCTGGGCATAACCTGCATAGCATCTGTGAGCATAGTAATCGGATCTATAATCGGAACAACGCTTGGCTATGTTTCAGAAGCTCTCACAGAGCATGCTGAAGCAGCAGAAGGGGCCGGAGTAACAGGGGAAGAGGTAAAGGTAAGGGCACATTAAGAAAGATACACACACAATATTTATTTTTATAAAAAAAGGGGGAGGGCAAAATCCCCCTTTTTTTATAAACTTACTCATCGCACCTTTTCGCCGTTTCTCCGATTCTGATAAAGTATAATAAATCCATTGCAGGAGAAGTAAATGCAAGTAAAGTGGGTCAAAACTGTACCCGATGCTCAGATTCCGTCATACGCCCATGAGGGGGATGCTGGATTCGATTTGGCTGCCGCTGATAGGGTGGTTGTCTATCCTTTTCAGAAGAAGATAGTGCCAACTGGCCTGAAAGTAGAATTGCCTAAGGGTTTTGAGCTACAAATCAGACCCCGTAGCGGCGTTTCGCTGAAAAAGCCTATCAGCATTGCCAACGCTCCCGGGACAATAGACAGCAACTATCGGGGAGAGGTGGGGATTATTGTGCATCATATCCCTTTTGTTACGCGGTGGCAGGCTTGGGCGGTTATTCTCTGGGTTGCCATGTTAATTATTGCTGCCGTTGCCATAGCCGATCCTGCACGAAACATTATAGGCATTCTGACAGGTGGTATTATCATATGGCTGATGCTAAAAGTATCGGCAATTCCTTACATTGTCGAGAAAGGGGACCGGGTCGCTCAGGGCGTTATATGCGCACTGCCTGAAGTCGAACATGCAGTTATTGCTGAAGATGCCTTATCGGAAACTACCCGAGGCTCTGGCGGCTTTGGGTCTACCGGGATTGTAAAATAACTTTTTAAAATTGGGAGAATCATGTCAAACAATCTGAATAGCAACATATTAGATGATAAGCAATACGAGATGCTGAAAAAGAGGGCAAACTGTGAGGGGCATCCTTTAAAATGTCTGCCTTCTGTGTTTGTCAGTCAAAAAGGAACAGATGAGGTAATAGTTAGGTGCGCCCGGGAAGAAGGGACGCAGTGCCCTATCATGCCTGTCTATAATGTGCACTCAACTTGACATGACCGATAGGGCAGGTCTTATTTTTTACAACTCTAGTTGCCACGTCTTGATCTAAAGGACTACGTGAAATAAGTCCTCTTCTCTACCGTACTATTGTTTTGTCAAGCTATCTGGTATTAGGTGTAGTATAATTATAGGAAGTCGACTTAGAATGACTGTCATCTGTCCCGGTGCTTTTCGTTCCTCCTGCTGCGAGTGCAATTATGCCAACCACTATCGCCAAAACCCCAGCCCATTGCAGTGGAGCCACTTTTGTGCGGAAAACTACAGAGAGTGCGAACTGGCTCAACAGGAATGCGCCTCCCGCAGAAATGCCCAAAGCAATATTAGGATTGATAGCCTTGTAAATAAGCATAAGTAGCCATATGCTGGAAAAGCCGAATAGATTTCCCCCAATAAAACCCCACAGCCATCGCGATTCGGAGACACTTCCCCACTTAAAGAATACCTGTGCAATAACCTGCATCATCCAGAAGACCAGCAAATAAATAGCTACCCGAAGCGTCATTCAACAGACCTCCATTATGTAAATTGTACATTATAGCAGTATGGTCGTGAGGATAGAATCACTCTAAAGTATTTTAGACGGACAGTCAAGATAATTTTTGATGATTTTTGGGAGTGTTCAGCAGAATTTACGATCGAAGGCGAACCGCGGATTACAGAAAGGACATCACGCACCAACCCAAGTCAAGTGCAATCAATCATATAGAAGGGTTAGCCTCATTCTGATCCGCAAAAGGTGCTCTAATGGAATGCGAGGCGTAAGCTTCCAAAATAAAATCCCTTACCAGCTATTGCTGATAAGGGATTTTAGCATGTCTGCTATGATCGTTGAGTTTAGAAACCCATATGCGGCTTTGCGCCCTTTTCAATGTCACGGCGTGCGGCCATATCCATAAGCACGCGCTCGGTGTCGAACTTCCCGGCGTCATACTTCTTCAACTTGAGTTCCGCCCTTGCTTTATCGATAAAGTCGAGTGTCATGTCAAGGATCTTCTCAATGGCCGGTTCAAAGACAAAACAACCTTTGAATCTTTCCATCCATTGATTGGTCATCATGTCTGTGACTCCCTTGCCGGCAGAGAAGATATTATCGCCTCCAAAGATAACCGGGATTCCAGAAGCTGCAGCATAAACTGCAATGGCAACCGCCTTCTCCGACATCCACTCAGGCGCAATGCCGACTGCAGGCATGCCGCCGATTTCATCAGAAAGCCCGCCCTCTGCAGCCATGGCACTGGCGATAGTAAGTATCCTCGAATTGTCTACGCAGGAACCGAGGGCCAGTATTGGAGGCATACCGGTTGTTTCGCAGATCTGGCGCAAACCGGGGCCGGCATGCTCCATTGCAAACTCAGGAGTCAGGTATCCTCCGAGACCGCAGGCATGAGAACCGCAGCCGGTTGTTACCACAAGGACATCCCTCTTGATCAACTCGGTCACAAGCCATTTATGGTTGCCGGTTGCAGGGAACCTGGTGTTGTCGCATCCGACAACGCCTGCGATACCGCGAATTCTTCCAGACATAATGGCGTCATTAAGAGGCCTGAAGGAATGCCTGAACCTTCCGCCTAACATATACTCGATATATTCGTGTGAGAAGCCGGTGACCATATCGAACATTTCCATCTTCTCACGGAAGCCTTCCTTTGTCCTGTTCGGGAAATTGTCTATCGCAACCTTCATGATGTCACGGGCCAGTTGTTTTGCCTTTGTTTCATCCACCATCGGCATCGCTATAGCGCCCTTGATATATGCCTTGGGCGAGGTTGTAATGACCTTGGTGTGAAATTTCTTAGATACATCGACAATTGCC
>JBEKJD010000123.1:0-8833 GCA_050011415.1 Dissulfurispiraceae bacterium
TGATGGGCTTAAGCGCTTGCCTTAAGGGAGAGGTGCCCTACTATCTCAGATACGGAAATGCGGACAAGGCCAGAGAAGCGGCTTTGCGGTACAAGCATATCCTGGGCCCGGAAAATTTTTACTTTGAGATCCAGCATAACGGACTTCCCGAGCAGGAGGCTGTCAATAAGCAGCTCATCGAGCTGTCAGAAGAGCTTCATATCCCGCTTGTTGCCACAAATGATTGCCATTATTTGAAGAAAGAGGATGCGCGGGCCCATGATATTCTCCTCTGCATCCAGACCGGAAAGACCGTAAAGGATGTGAAACGGCTGAAAATGGCAACCGATGAATTTTATTTTAAATCACCTGATGAAATGAAAAATGCATTCCGTGAAGTGCCTGAGGCTATATCCAATACTCGTCTGATTGCTGAACGGTGCAATCTCGAATTCTCGTTAGGCAGGACCCTGCTGCCCATATATCATGTTCCCGAGGATACAACTCCCGACAAGTACCTTGAAGAGCTTGCTGCAAAGGGACTTCGGGCAAGGTTCAAGGGCGGAATCCCTGAACACTATGCCGACCGTCTTTCCATGGAGCTTAAAGTAATCAGGAAGATGGCGTATTCCTCATATTTTCTTATTGTGTGGGACTTTATCAGTTATGCGCGAAGCCGCGGCATACCTGTGGGGCCAGGCAGGGGGTCTGCAGCCGGCAGCCTTGTCGCCTACTGTCTTGATATAACCGAAATTGACCCCATCAAATACAATCTCCTCTTTGAGCGCTTCCTCAATCCTGAGAGGATAAGCATGCCGGATATTGATGTTGATTTCTGCAAAGACAGGCGCCAGGAAGTAATAGATTATGTTGCCGCGAAATATGGCGAGGACCACGTGGCCCAGATTATAACGTTCGGTACCATGGCGGCAAAGGCAGCCATACGCGACGTCGGCAGAGTGCTTGATATCCCCTACGCGGAGGTGGACCGGATTGCCAAACTGGTCCCAGGCAGTAACGTATCTATTGATGAGGCCATCAGGCTGGAGCCCCAGTTAAAGGAACTGTACGACAATAACCGGACCGTAACAGAGCTGCTGGATATTGCAAAGAGACTTGAAGGGCTCTCGCGCCACGCATCCACTCATGCTGCAGGCGTTGTAATTGCTCCGGAGCCTTTGACCGATTTTACTGCGCTGTATAAAAACCCTTCTGAAGCCACCATAACAACGCAGTTTGATATGGGTTCAATTGAAAGCGTCGGATTGCTGAAATTTGATTTCCTCGGGTTGAAGACGCTGACTGTTCTTCAGAAGACGGTGAAATACATAAAACAGCAGGGCAAAGATGTAAGCCTTTCTGAGATGGTCCCGGATGATGATGCAACGTACAAGCTTCTCTCTTCAGGCGAAACCACCGGGATTTTCCAGCTTGAAAGCGACGGGATGCGTGATATCCTTGTAAAAATGCATCCAAGCCGTTTCGAAGACCTTATTGCCCTGGTTGCCTTATACCGTCCAGGCCCTATAGGCAGCGGCATGATCGATGATTTTATAAAAAGGAAAAAGGGCGAAACAGAAGTTGAATATGAACTGCCTCAGTTGAAAGAAATCCTTGATGAGACATACGGAGTCATTCTCTATCAGGAACAGGTCATGAGGATTGCGAACCAAATAGCAAACTTTTCCCTGGGACAGGCTGACCTGCTCAGGAGGGCCATGGGCAAGAAAAAGCCCGAGGAAATGGAAAAACAAAAAGAAGCCTTTATCACCGGCGCTGTCTCAGGCGGCGTCCCGGAGAAAAAGGCTGCAAGGCTTTTCGAGCTTATGGCGCTTTTTGCAGAGTACGGTTTTAACAAATCTCATTCTGCCGCGTATGCATATCTTGCATACCAGACAGCTTTTTTGAAGGCCCATTATCCGGTCGAGTTTATGACTGCTAATCTGAGTACTGATATGGGTGATACCGACAAGGTGGTGAAGCTTATAAACGAATGCCGGAGCATGTCAATAGAGATAATGCCTCCGGACATAAATGTCAGCGAGCGTGAATTCAGGATTTTCGGCCATTCCGTACGGTTCGGTCTTGAGGCAGTCAAAGGTGTGGGTGGTGCTGCAATTGAGGTGATGCTTGAGGAACGGGGAAAAGGCACTTTTGATTCATTTGACGATTTTCTGAAACGCGTGGACAGCAAACGCGTGAACAAGAAGGTCATAGAAAGCCTTATCAAAGCCGGGGCTTTCGACTCGCTTTATGTCAGCAGGGAGGAGGCAAAGGCCCTGCCGCCTGCGCAGGCCCGGGCAAAAGCGATGGAGACGTTCGCCTCTCCTTTACGGGCGAACAACTTCGGCCCGGGACTTTTTGGAGAGGCCGATTCCCTTGATGCCCAGGTGGAGCCCTGGGATGAAAAAACGCTGCTCCAGTATGAGAAAGAAGCCCTGGGCTTTTATATTTCAGGCCATCCCCTGTGCCGTTACCGGAACATGCTGAAACCAATGGACGTTCAAAATATTTCAGGTGCTGTGGATAAGGAAGACCGTGCCGACATCTGTATTGCGGGTATCATAAGCGATATAAAGAGCAAGGCACGGGAGAAAGGGGTGACCGCATTTCTTGCCCTGGAGGATGAAACCGGAAGTTGCGATGTACTGGTCTACCCTGCAATGTACAGGGAACATGCGCAAATCCTGAAAAAAGGGAATGTGGTGAAAATTCGTGGACAGGTATTCAGGGCTGAAAAAGGGGCCAAAATTATGGCGAGGGAAATCCATGATGTGACTGATATGGAGATCATTGTAAAGTACGAGGTTTCCGTCAAATGTGACGATGACGCGGCGATGAATGAGCAGTTCCGCAAAATAAGAAAATTAATGGATTTTAACTCCAGGGGAAAAGATAATGTATCGGTATCTTTCAGGTTTTATCTTCCCGAATATTGTGTTATTATAGCATCTCAATTGCAGCCGTCCGGTAATTTTTTGACTGAAGTAGAGCGGATTACAGGTGACATGGTCAAAGTATATTAAAGCAGGTTATAGGCCATAGGTTATGGGAAAGACTCCGAAAAAAACATTGCCTATGACCCCTTACCCGTGACCCATGACCGGTCTTAAGGAGTTATTATGAGTTATTACCTTGATTTTGAAAAGCCACTGGAAGAGCTTGAAACAAAAATAGAGGAGCTTAAAAAGCTATCCGACGTTTCGGAAATAGATATCGCCTCTGAAATAAAACGACTGGAAAAAAAGTCTAAAGAATTGCGGTCGGATATTTTCTCTCATCTTTCTCCCTGGCAGAAAAATCTTATTGCGCGGCATCCGGAACGGCCTTATACGCTCGATTATATTAACCTGATTGTCCAGGATTTTGTTGAACTGCACGGTGACAGGAGATTCGGTGATGATCCGGCTATTGTCGGAGGCATAGGGAAAATCAACGGCAACGCTGTGGTAATTATAGGTCACCAGAAGGGCAGGGGGACAAAGGAAAGGATTATAAGGAACTTTGGACAACCCCATCCGGAAGGATACCGGAAGGCGTTGCGGCTGATGCAGCTTGCCGAGAGGTTCAGGAAACCTGTGGTTACCTTTATTGATACGCAGGGCGCGTACCCTGGCATGGGTGCGGAAAAAAGAGGGCAGGCAGAGGCAATTGCATCCAATCTTATGGAGATGTCCCGGCTTAAAGTGCCGATTGTTTCAATTGTTATTGGTGAGGGCGGCAGCGGCGGCGCTCTTGCCCTGAGTGTCGCAGACCGCCTCTGCATGACCGAACACGCAGTGTATTCTGTTATCTCTCCTGAGGGCTGCGCAGCTATTCTGTGGAATAGAAATGGCGACCTGTCGACAGATGACTTTTCCAGGGCGGCAAATGCCCTCAAAGTTACGGCACAGGATCTGAAGGCGTTCAAAATTATCGATGACGTGATCCCCGAACCGCTGGGCGGTGCTCATCGTGACCCCGAAGCAATGGCAAAGAAGATTGCCGAGTACATTGTAAAATCGCTGGAAGCGCTTAAATCAAAGCCCGCAGGGAAGCTTGTAGAAGAGCGTTACAAAAGGATCCGGAAGATCGGAAGCCTTAGTGTCTCCGAATAAATAACTTACTCGAACAGCGCAGTAACGAATTCGGCGGGGTCGAAATCCTTGAGGTCATCCACTCCCTCGCCTATGCCTATAAGCCTGACAGGAATTCCGAGTTCTTTTTTAATTGCAAAGATGATGCCTCCTTTGGCAGTGCCGTCCAGTTTTGTCAGGGCAATCCCGGTGACTCCAACCGCTTCGTTGAATATTTGGGCCTGCCTGAGCGCATTCTGTCCGGTTGTTGCATCTACTACGAGGAGAATCTCCTGAGGGGCATCGGGCATCGCTTTCCTGATTACGCGGTTTATTTTTTTCAGTTCATCCATTAGCTGGCTCTTTGTGTGGAGCCTTCCCGCGGTATCGATGATTACCACATCGATCCCGCGCGACTTTGCCGCTTCAACAGCATCGAAAGCAACAGCAGCCGGGTCTGAGCCGCTTTGGTGCTTGATAAGGTAAGCGCCGGTACGCTGTGCCCATATTTCGAGCTGTTCGATCGCTGCTGCCCTGAAGGTGTCTCCTGCAGCGATAAGCACCGAGGTCCCTTCAGATATGAAACGCGAAGCAATCTTCCCGATGGTTGTGGTCTTGCCGACCCCATTTACACCAACGGTCAGGATGACGAAAGGTTTTTCACCGAAAGTGACGAGCGGCTGATGGATGCCGAGCAGCAATACCAGTTGGTATTTCAGTGCAGCCTTCACGTCAGCCGGGGTGCGCATCCCGCCGGTCCTTATGCCGGCCCTGAGAAAGTCGGTGATTTCAGAGGCGGCAACTGCACCGATATCAGAGGTTATCAGTATTTCTTCTATAGCATCGATTGCGGCAGCATCTATAGTCCGGTTCAGCAGAACGGTTTCGATGCGTTCAACAAGATTCTTCTTTGTCCTGGAAAGACCGGATTTTAGTGTATTGAGAAGGCCCATTGTTTAAATACTGACCGTGAATACAGAAAGACGGGACTATTTGCAGTCCCGCTCTTCTGTCATGAACGAAATTAAAAGCTTACTAATGAAGTTTAACGGAGATGGCATTTTTTTCTTTTGTTACATGGAATTTGGACGGCTTCAGAAGCTCAATTTTTACGGTCACTGTCCCCTTATCCTGCGGGTCCTCATCAACCTGAATATCCCCGATAAATGAGGAAGTGAACTTGTAAGATTTTTCAACTTTACTGGCCGCCTGCTGCATTTTCAGTATGATCCATCTCTTGCCATCTATGGTTTCTGTTGTCGCATTGTATTTTAGTGAGCCGTCGACACCTGGTATATGAACTGTAACAGCAGATTTCTTTTTAGATTCGACCAGTGATATATTATCGATTACGAGCTGGTGTTTTGCCCTGGTTTTTGCCTCCTTACCCTTCTCCTTCCCTTTCTTTTCTTTCTCTCCCTCTTTAGTCTCTTTGCTTTCTTTTGCCTTTCCTTTTTTGTTCTTTTTTACCTGTTTGGCTGGCGCTGCCGTTACTGGTTGCGGTTTTTCAGCTGCAGGCGCCGGCTTTTTTATTACGACAGGCGGCTGTACAGGAGACGAAGGCGTTGATGTCTTTGCAGAGGATGCTGTGATGGTGAAGGCCTCGGATTTGTTGTATTGCACTTCAACAACTGCGTTGCCGTCAACGAATTCCGATGCGGGTATCTTGTTCGGCACAAGCGTACCGCTTCCGGTAGCGGTAAGAAGCACATCAGGACCGACAAGATTGTAATTTTTGATCACGTGGTTCAGTTGATTATAGACAGTAACTTTCAGCTTGAATTTCTGGCCGGCGACAGCTGACTCGGGTGTAGCAACCTCGTACCGTTCCGGGACCGGAGATATAACGCGAATTGTCTCTGTAGAGCCTTTTTGACCTTTTATGTTTTCAGTGGCAATGAGCGCAATATCTTCTGCAATATCATACCGCAGGTTTACTTTTGCCTGACCGTTGATGAACTCATAAGCTGGAATCGAAGGAGGGAAAGGCTTTAACCTGCCTGTAGATGTGATTGACACTCCGGAGCCTACTGCTCCGTAGTTGGTCACCACATTATTAAAATGGTCAACCGCCACGATAGAAACCTCAAAAGGCTCGCCTGCAATAACATCCTTCGGCGAGAAGAGTTTAAAAGAATTCACCGGGCCGCTGTTTATTTCGACGTTATCGCTTGACCCGACGCTCCCTGTAATCAAGTCCTTGATGTCGATTTGCGCTGTTCCCGCTTTTTGCGACAGAAGTATGATAGTATCTGATCCGTTCTTGAAATCCGGTATTGCCGGCATATCGATTTTAGGGTCTGCATCGCCTTTGAAGATAAGGTTTATGTTTTTTCCCGAAACAGGTTCCGTCACAGTATTGTTGTAAGCATCTTTTGCTATTATCCTCATTTCAAAGGGCTCACCTGCCGCTGCAATGCGGGGAGTTCTTACCAAAAAGGACGTCAGCTTATTTGGTGAAACAGACAGGTCTTTTGATAAGATGGGAATTGGGCTCCCGCTTTCGCGCACAGAAAGTGTGAAAGTCTCTGCCGTTTTGTCCGACAGGGTGATGACGAACAACCCGTTGGCAAACACTGATGATTTAAACGATGTGGGGTTCACCATCGCCGATCCTGTGACCCATATCTTGAACTCTCTTTCGGAATCGCCGAAATTAAAAAGCACGTTGTTGAAGGCATCAACGGCCTGCAGGCTTACAGTGGCTTCCTGTCCTGCAACTATTGCTTCAGGAAGAGAGATATTGAAGTGATCAAATTTTCCCGGCTTTATGAGAATCTCTCCGGCAAAAGAAAACGGAGGCGCAACTATGGCAAGGGTTATCAGCAATTGCAGAAAAATTAAGAGCTTTTGCATTCTTTGTAGCATATTAAAAACCCCCTATAGTTATATTAATTTCCTTGCTATTATATTTTTACAAATGAGTATATCATAAAATACTGCAAATAGATATTGCTACTGATTATATAATATGCAATGAGCAGTATAGTAGCATACCAAATTAAAATTTGCCACTTATAAACGCAAGCCGGGCCTGCGTCAGATTTATGGGTTTGCAATTTTGTTATTCCGGTGCTTAAGGCGCCTACTGTTGGCTTGTCCGGGATCTTTCTTCATTTTCAAGAAGGATTCCCGACAAGTGGGAATGACGTCCTGGCGCGCCCCACATCCGTGACGGATACCCGCCTGACACCAAGTCCTTGAATAAATTGAGGGTAATTTGATAGTATTACAGATGCCTGGCGACACGGGAAAGGCTAGCCTACTGCTGCGTATTATTGCAAAGTTGCTTGATTTTATTATTATTGCTATTGCGATAAAGGCTGTCCCCCAGGTAGGGTATTTTGCCGGCCTTGTTTATCTTCTTATCAGTGATGGACTTTTTGACGGAAGGAGCCTGGGGAAGAAGATAATACGATTGAGAGTAATCTCGCCGGAGACCGGAACTCCCGGTAACTTCAGGGATTCCATGGTGAGAAACATCACTTTTGTCTTCTCACTCATTTTGTACAAGATACCGCTCCTTGGATGGGTCTTTGTGCTCTTTATTGTCGTTCTGGAGTTGCTGCTGATGATAGGGAATGAAGATGGCATGAGACTTGGCGACGACCTGGCGAATACTAAAGTGGTTGAAGAAGGGTGATGCCAAAATATATTTTGAATGTTGAATTGATGAAAAATGCCATAATTTAACATTCAACATTCAAAATTCAACATTGTAAAGCTAAAAGGGGGTGTGAAGAGTGTTTTTTCATAAGATACTGGGTATGTTCTCGAATGATCTTGCTATTGATCTTGGTACTGCAAATACACTTGTTTACCTGAAGGGGAGAGGCATTATCTGCAACGAGGCTTCCGTTGTAGTAATCAGAAGGGACAACAAACTCCCTGTGGCGGTCGGGATAGAGGCAAAGGAGATGCTGGGGAAGACTCCTTCGAATATTCTTGCTATCAGGCCCATGAAAGACGGCGTTATTGCTGATTTTGACGCGACGGAAGTCATGCTTAAATATTTTATTACAAAGGCCCACAACAGGAAGAGCTTTGTCTCTCCTCGTGTGATAATCGGTGTGCCGTCCGGCATCACGCAGGTGGAACAGCGTGCTGTCAAGGATGCTGCCCATGCTTCGGGGGCGCGCGAGGTGTACCTTATAGAAGAGCCGATGGCTGCCGCTATTGGGGTCGGGCTGCCGGTCGGTGAGCCGTCCGGGAACATGATAGTGGATATCGGCGGAGGGACCACTGATGTGGCGGTGATATCCCTTGACGGAATTGTTTACAGCAAGGCGGTGCGTGTAGGCGGCGACAAGATGGATGAGGCGATAATGGCATACATAAAACGCAAATACAATCTCATGATAGGTGAGCGTACGTCAGAGCGGATAAAAATTGACCTGGGTTCGGCATATGCTACCAACAACTCCGAGCCCATGGAGATCAAGGGACGGGACCTCGTTTCCGGCATCCCGAAGGCGATTAACGTAACTGAGGATGAGATACGGGAAGCGCTGCAGGAGAGCATAGGGCTTATTCTGGATACTATCAAGGTCACTCTTGAGAACACGCCACCGGAGCTTGCTGCGGATATTGTTGACAAAGGAATTGTTTTGTCAGGAGGAGGAGCTTTGCTGAAGGGGCTTGATATACTTATCAGAGAGCAGACCGGCGTGCCGGTGATTTTGCCTGACGATCCCCTTACAGCGGTGGTCAGGGGGTGCGGGATAATGCTGGATAAGCTGGAACTTCTTCAAAAGGTAGCTATCAGCACTAATTAATGTCAAAGGGTAGAAAGAGACTGA
>JBEKJD010000124.1:0-8796 GCA_050011415.1 Dissulfurispiraceae bacterium
AAAGCTCTCGCTCAATGGAGAACAACCGTAGTTTGTTCCCGTCCAGTACGTAGCCCTGCCTATATCCACAAGGGACTGCTCCACGCTGGCGAGCCTGTAGCGTTCCATGGTCGTGTTTGCTGCTGCGGCCATATTTCCGGCGTTGCCGTAATATGACAACTCAGGCGCCGGGCTGTCGGCTATAGCCTGAGTATCGCCGTTCAGAGCAGGGCTTTTGAGTCCCTGGCCCAGGAGAGCAGTTATGACCAGTAGGGCTGCGATAACACCCATCAGAACCATTTGCATGGTGTATCACTCAGTTATAAACTGCACGTAGTTCCGGTGATTGTCACAGTAACGGTAGTTGCGTTAGTTAAAGCCGCTGACACATTACTATTACCGGCGCTGTTAATCTTGTTAATCAGCATATTCTGGGCATCGGCATTAGGCGTGGAGGTGTCTATAATGGCGATTGTCGCTGTTGTCCCTCCCGATATGCACGTATAATTCCATTTGTTGATATCTGTTGAATTAGACCCTTCATATGGCGCCAGCGCATTGGGAGTGCCGGTGGTAGATCCCGATGTTATGCTTCCCGCTGATGCCGCCGCCGGATAAGTTCCTCCCCTGTCGTTCTTGGCTGTGTTGAGAGCAGCCAGCGCGCTGTTAAACTGATCATATTTTGAGCTGCTCCATGTTGACGGAGCTACCCTGTTGTTGTAGAGGAGAAACACGCCTCCTCCCAGAACTGCTATGAGCGCTAATACCAGGGAAATCTCGATCAGCGAATATCCCTTCCGGTTCATAAAAACCGTGAACATGACTTCACTTGCCTTTTTCACTTTAATTCCTCCTCTTTTATTTAGATCGCCTGAGACCTTCGCACCCTACCAGACACTCAGATGAGTGGCGTACTGAGTGCCCGGCAGGACCGAGTCACTTGTTGATATGTCATCCTGTAAAATATTACTTTCGTAAAAATTCTGAGGACCGAAAAGATTAAAGCAAGGATTGAGAGTATTAAGCGCAACAAGGGAAAACACCTTAGCAGGCCAAAAACCTATGTGCGATTACAAGGTTTTCTTTGTCACCAGGTTATAGTCATACTATAATTGATTTTATTGAAACTGAGACACTACCTAAAAATCAAAGTAGGCCACTACCCAATACTGGACATGCTTGCCAATACAACATAAATATTGTACACTGATATATGTCAGGCAAAGAACTGATCAAATTGCTCCAGAAAAAAGGCTGGAAATTAGACAGGGCCGAAGGCAGCCACCATATACTTGTCATGGGTGACAAGACCTTGTCTGTGCCAGTTCATGCAAGCAAAGATTTGGGGAAAGGTCTGCTTCATGCCTTAATGAAGCAAGGAGGGTTGAAATGATGCTCAGTTATCCGGCAAGAATAAAATATCTGTCAGAGGACAAGACTTATTTGGTTGAATTCCCTGATCTTCCCGGATGCCTTACAGAAGGGGCTACACTTGAAGATGCAAAACAAAACGCGAAAGAAGCATTGACGGGTTACCTTGCATCAGTTTTTGATAGAAGTCTAAAAATTCCAAACCCTTCCGATATAAAGGGGAAACAAGTCTACCTTATAGAACCTGAACCTGAAGTTGCCGTCCCTATACTGCTTAAGAAACTCAGGGAGACCAGGAAACTCACACAAGGAGATATAGCTAAGCTCCTCGGCATTTCTTATCAGGCATACCAGCGCCTTGAAAAACCCGGCAAGAGCAACCCTACTCTTAAAACTCTTGACCGCCTTGCAAAGGTATTCAACAAAGACCTTCACCTTGAATTTGCTTGACTTTAAGTTAAATACGTTAGAATAAATTGTGCATTTTTTTGAGGTATTATTCTTGAGACAGTTTCTTCAGTTTTAAGGTGTCGATTACTGAAGTCATAATCGATGATATAAGACAGACGCGCTACGGACTTCAAACCCTTTGCGTCAACTGGCCCACTATGGACAACAGCACATAGACCGATATCCCTATTGGAACAAGAG
The DNA here is from genome assembly GCA_050011415.1 of Dissulfurispiraceae bacterium. Classification (GTDB taxonomy): domain Bacteria; phylum Nitrospirota; class Thermodesulfovibrionia; order Thermodesulfovibrionales; family Dissulfurispiraceae; genus JADFXI01. The sequence continues at coordinate 2,002 of JBEKJD010000124.1, forward strand.
CAAAGGTGGTAAGCAGTTTGTTGAATGTGCCTGTAATGCCGCTTACGACCTTTTCCACGTCCATGATCCTTCGTTCAACAATACCGGATAGTATTCTCGGCTGTTCTCCAAATTTGACTGATGTTTTTAATAATGCGCTCTCTACCGGGGTAAGATAATAAGCGAGTGCTTTCGCGAGGCCCTCAATGTTCTTCTCATGCGGCTTCAGCGTCTTTATTCCTTTGAGCAAGTGTTTATCGTCAAGTTTTTTGAAAAAAGCTATTGCGTCCGCAGATGACATGCCATTGTCACTGAGCGTCTTTATTATCAGGAGATAATTTGCTGCCCTGATATATCTATATACTTTGTTCCACAGAGGTATCCTATCAGGGAACTTCGTGATGAGAAAATGCACGGAGACAATGGGAGACGATACAAGAAGAAAGTAGTAATTCTTTATGGGGCCTATCGTCGACATGTCCATGTGCGGCATTTTGCTGAAATTAATATAAAAAGTACTAACAGTGAAATATGACAGCAATGAGACTATCACATACATGATTGTTGGTTCCATGAGAGCGCTTTTCATCATGCCCTCCGCCTTTTGGATTATATGCTGCATGGGGAGGTAGTCTTTGAAAAGATCTCCCGCCATCACCTGTTTGGCTTCTCCAGTCTTCAGCAAGGTCAAAATATTGGCGGGAAGTATGTTTTTATATGCGATGCTGCGCGGTTTGCCTTTTGACAGGAGGCTTAACGCGCTGTCTATGTACAGATTGCTTTTCATTTCCTGCCTGACGTTTTTTAGTACCTCGATAATGTCCCGCCCTGAACTCGGCACGGAGACCTCAGCGCTGTAAATTACTTCCTTTGCCTCTTTCTTTTTACTGAAAGAAGTGAGCTCTTTCAAAAACCCTATAACATTATTAATATCCATCTTTACTCAATTCTCCATGCCTTAATTGGGATACACCACTGTCCATCGGCACCAGTCCGGATATGTCGTTGTCCCTCCCGTACACAATGGGCTCACTATCAGGCTCGCATACGGAGGCCTCGGCGCGTAGCCTGCGGATGACATAGCAGTCAGGTAGTTCTGTTGAGGCAGCGGCGGCAAATTGGTGGAAGGAACACATCCGGAAACATTACCAGTGCAACCGTTGTTAACCGGCACTATCCTCAATGGGTTGCCGAAGGCATCGGCGGCGTATGTCAGGTTCGATGACATAAGATTTTGTGTCAGGAGCAACCACACGTCTGCAAAAGAGCCGGCCTGCGAAGCCGTAGCCCATTGAGCGCCCGAAGCAATAGAACTGCATGTAGTGGAGTTGTTGCACAGGGTCAGAGTGTTGGGCTGTGTAGTTGCCAAAGCCTGCCATATCCAGGGCACAAAGAAAGTATCCTTACTGCTAAGCCCGTTTGGAGGCACATTCTCAAACTCGGAGGTCATATTGCCTATGGCGTACCCTCTAAGCGCAGCGTCAAGCACAACAAGATTGTCCCGCGACTTTTTTTCTCTGTCGAGATAAAGATCTGTCATATTGAGACTGTAGGCATAAACTCCTGGATTAGATCCGTTCAGCATGTCGTTATGCGAGACAGTCTGACCGGTATTCGACAGGTATTCGTTGTACTGAATCCAAACTGATGATGGGAAATCCAAAAAATTCAGAAAATCTGAATTGGCGCCGGTTGTGTTTGGAGGACTGAAGGTTACTGTAGTCCCACCCCAGGAAGCCGCGCTTGATACTATTCCAGGCCTATTGCAGTTGGGTGTCCCCGATGGACAACCGGTATTAGCGTAGGTGTTCGCAGCCGGATACACGCTGGTCTGGTACTGTAAACCGGTAATGCCTAGAGGAGCGCAGTTGAAAGTCACCGTTGTAGCGGTCTGTCCGGTATACGCGCAAGAGGGGTTGATGTTATAAATTATTGTAGATACCGTGGATGCGAAATTTGCAGTATCAATATTGTAAGTCAGAACTTTTGTCGATATGTTATATGCAGGAAAAGGGGACGTGTTCTGACAATGGGAATCCCTCCATCCCCAATAGTCATTTGAGTACGATGTCGTCATAAACTGCGTGCATTCCGTCATCGCAGCATCCATTATCAGCCTTGCATTGTTCTTGATCGCTTGCGCAAGCAATGAAATGTAGTAGCCCTGCTGGTTAACATTGGTTTGCATTGTATAAGTGTTGATAAGCTTGAAAGAGGCTGCCAGGATAATCGACATAATCACCAGGGCCAAAGACATCTCGATAAGGGAGAAACCGGATGAGGACCGGCGATAGGCAATAGGCGATAGACGATAGGAAGAATGTCTGTTGTCTTCGCCCATCGCCTATTGCCTATTGCCTATTGCCTCGTTTTGACAAAGTGAGACATCCAGCTTCCCCTTCCCTGTTGAGATGGTCATGGAATTCAGCGTAGCATTGCAACGCATAAGGGAATTATATGAATCAACCGTTTTAGCAGCGTCACCTTCGTATACGAAATGGACACACTTGTCCTCCCTCTCCTGCACATAGAAACCATTGTTCAGCATCTGCAGAGAACAGACATCAAAATCTTCGCTTTGTACAGGACTAATGTCTTTTCTCTCAAGGGATACGGTATCCGTAAGCCCCTTGCCCCATATGCCCCTGTCTTTTGATACCGACCCTATCTCCGGATAACGGTATTCCTGGTTCGTGACAACTATATATGAGACAGACTGCGGATTCTCTGTCTTCTGTACCGTCATAGATGCTATCCTTGCATATGCGTTCTGTCGTACGGAAGAAATAATCATGGAAATTTGTTCCGCTACTTTCCGTGTGCCGGCCACAGTTAACTTTTCTTTCTCGTTATCACTGAGCGGAGAGGGTGTGGAAGGTATGTTATTGTTTATTGTGCTGTTCTTCTTCGGCTCTGTGACCTTAAAGAGCGTATAAAAGAAAACGGCTATTGCTACGAGTATGATTGCGAGTGCGACCCTCTTGTCCGAAAACAGACCCTTCTTGACCTCCGGGACTTCAGAATCGTCAAAGACCTCTGCGGACCTGCCTTCAAAGAAAGAGTCTATTTCGAACTTGGCTTCGCTGTCGTCATTGATGGCCCTTGCATCAAACGTTATTACCTCACCGGTCCGCTTTACAAAAAGATACCTTGTCTCAAGTCTGTAGATAGCCTGTGATAAATCGTTTGACAGCAGATGAGCTGCGAATTTGAGGTATTCTTCCTCTTTTTTGTTGTCAAAGGCAACATACTCTTTACCGCCATCAATCTTAAGCGGCATCGAATCTTTATCTTTTTTCTCCAGTACTCTCATCAGTTAAATTCCACCGTCCTTTTACTTGTCGCAAAAGACGTCTTGTTTACGGCGAAAACAGTCTCGCTGCCAAGCTTGTCGCCTCTCTTCAGGACGCCTTCGCTTGTTATCGCTACACACTTGTCGTCAGGCAAGTCGTTTTGGCCAATGCACGTAATGCCATAGATTTTCACTTCCAAGGGCTGTTCATTAGTAGTCGCATTGTTTAATGTCTGCACCGGCGACAAGGCCTGCACACCGCTGTTTCCATTCAAGAGCCTTGCCAGATCCGGAAGGTTCTGTTCCAGATGCATAGCAGAGCCTTTTACTCCTTTTGTAACCAAACCGGCATGCCCTATATAAAATTCCCTGAAAACATCCCGCTCCTCTGCGTTCTGCCTTGTACGCTCCGCTCTTTGCTTCTTGCCATCTGCGCTTTGAACAGTGGCCTGCTGCGACTGAGGCGCAGCAGGCGGGGGAAAAGACTGTGAGTGAGTTTGCTCTCCAGCAAACTGCCGGTAGGGACCCTGTAATTTTTTGCCATTGCTGTTGTCCGTCGCCATAAGCGCCATGCCGGCAAACCCTATCGCTGTTAACAAAAAAAATATCAGAACTAGAATCAACTGTCTTTTCAATGATTTTTTCTTTGCACCGGTATTGACGGCATCCTCTGTCTCCGCAGCCTGTGTATCGGCAAGGTTCTTATTGTTCTGACTTTCCCGCAAAATATTTTTAATCATGGCTACCCCTAACATTCTGATGTTCATTGTTTTTAGTGGCCGTAATTACAATACAGAGTTCAGAGCCGTCCTGTTTTTTTTGTTGCGACCCAAATAATGCCCCTAAAATAGGTATCTTTGACAGAGCCGGAACTCCGTTGGCGTTTATAGAATTTGTTTTTGTCTTAAATCCCGTCAGAACAAAACTGTCGCCCCATTTTATAGCTAACGGGACAGCGGTATTGGTCAGCGAAGTCTCGGGAGCGGTTGTACCGCCTTGACTGACTGACCCTCCGATATTATCCATGCTGACCAATTCTGAAAGCTCGGCATATATCCCTCCGTTAAGGCTATCCTGCCTGATGTTAGGCAATATCTTGATTTTCAGTCCTACACTAACGTAATTCACCGCTGTCGATGTTTGCGCTACGCCGGTTGTGATAACCTGTGACTGAGTACCATACGGAATTTGCTCCGTTACATTAAAAAATATGGGCACCCCGTTGGCAGCTGTAGTATCCCAACTTTTAACGACTTTTGAGTTCCCGTAAGTTCCAAGTACCCCGAGCAACGCTTGTACGGGATTCCCTCCTTTGGTAGTGTTGTATCCCAGATTAAATGCACCAGCTGGTGCAAAAGTGCCCTCTATCGTAGCGTTTTTGATTACCGCGTTCCAGTTCACTCCTGCCGAGTAATCATCTGAGAGGTTAACGCTGATTACATCCACCTTAACCCTAATCCCGGACATCTCGCTGTCTTTTGCCATTATTGTTTTTATTTTTGATATTGCGCTCGGTACGTCTACTACGACAACATAGCCGCTTTTGGATATTTGGACTGAACCGTCTTTACTCAGGAATGTTTTAATGAACTGGACAAAATCGTCGAAATTCCCGGATATCCCGATGCTGTCAGATCCTGAAGACCCGGTTGTCACTGATCCGGCCGTCCCTGCAGCAGGTGTTGCCGTGGATGACTGCGTTGCTGTTGTCGTTCCAGTTGTGGGCTGTGACATGCCGGTCGAAGTAGTGCTGCCAGTGGCGCCGCCGCCATTAGACACTGAATAGGAAAAAAAGATGTCCTTGTCTATTATATAGATTTCATACCTGCTGATTACCCATAACTCCTTCTCCTTTTCGCAGAAGACATCAGCTCCTTTGCAGAGAAGCCTTACAGCCTCGTCAACAGAATCGCCTTTATATGCGAAATTCACTGTTATATCGTTAATATTCTGTCCTGCCTGGGCAGGGTGCTGCCCGCTCCCGGGTGTCGCAGGTTGAGGGGAAGACTGAGACGCAGCCATAAACCCGGCAGCAGATGATCCTGAAGCACCAGGCGGCGCCGAAGATATGGAGTAATTCAGTGTGTGCAGATGGGCCAGCGCCCTCAGGACATCACCGAATTTTGAACCTTTCAGGTTCAGACTTATGAGGGCCCCTTGCACGCCTTCTTCTTTTTCCCCCTGAGAAACTGCACCGTCACTTTTGATAGAATACCGTATTGTGTCCTCCGGTCCACCGGCTATTGCGGGATTGACAAAACATAAGGAAACTAACAATGCTGATACAAAAACCGTGTATTTCCTGGTCATATCAAATACGGCTCATAAGAGACCCTTAAAAGGGGAACGCCGCCTCCTTTATATTTGAATTTTCAGTTTGATTTCTTTACTTTTACTCACTGGCTACGAACTCCCTTTAGTCAACTCTTCTATAAATATTACTTTCCGTCTTCGGTTGAGAACTGATATTTTTTTTGCTATAATTACTTATGCCCCTGGCACTTAAAAAAAACAGCCGCTATACTTACACCGATTATCTTTCCTGGCCTGATGAGGAACGGTGGGAGATTATCGACGGGCAGGCTTACAACATGAGCCCCGCGCCAAAGCCGCGGCACCAGCGGGTCGTCTGGAATATAAGCGGTGTACTCGATAGAAATAAGGACAAGCTAAAAGGCTGCTTTCCTTTTTTTTCCCCTACCGACATTGTGTTTGACAAACATAATGTCCTTCAGCCAGATGTCTTTGTTGTCTGCGACAAGGGCAAAATTGCCGAAAATAACATCGAAGGCGCTCCTGACCTGATTTTCGAAGTGATTTCGCCTTCCACGGAACTAAAAGACAAGAAGGAAAAGAAGGCGCTCTATGAGCGATTTGGAGTTAAGGAATACCTGCTGGTTCACCCCGAGGCCGAATATGTGGAGAAGTATATCCTGGAAAACGGCAAATACGGCCTGCCCGAACTTCTCAACTGGAACGAAACCCTCAAGCTGCACACATTTGAGATAGAAATAAACCTCTCCGATATTTTCGAGAAAACCAGAGAGTGAATTAAGGATCAGGAATTATTGTAATAATGATTTTTTTCTTTTGCTCTGTTTCCCTTGCCTTTTCTTGTGCTTCAGCATGAGGCAATGCTGACGGAAGATCCGGAGCCCTAGCCGCTTCATCTAAGGCGTACTTCAGCAACAGCATGTATTCCTCGTCAGCTCCCTTATTGTCAGGACTTTCCGCATATCCGGATTGAGGCATAATCAGGATGGCTATTGCCAGCGCAAAGAACATTGTTTTCATTGCTATTAGTCCTTTTCCGGTTCTGATGATCTCAAAACAGGTTCGGTTGGCCTCACGATCACTGTTTCCTTGTGAGCAGGATAAAATACCCCTCCCCTGATTGCGGCCGGGACAACAATTTCCTGCAGTATTTGCGGCTCCCAAATATATTTATATGGTTCTGCATAGGGTGATACTTTTACTGCTCCTTTTTCTACCTCTTTAACAGTCGCCATTCCCCCATCCTGCAA
>JBEKJD010000125.1:0-8752 GCA_050011415.1 Dissulfurispiraceae bacterium
TCCACAAAGGTGCTGGAGACTGCGAGGGCCGGCATTTATGGATATGAACAGCTTCCTGATAATATTCCGAAAGATATTGTAGGCAGGTACTTTTTAAGAGGCATAGATGAAAACGAGGGGAAAATAAAGGTGAAGGATTTTCTAAAGGGAATCGTAAGGCTGGGGCGGCTGAACTTTACGGAAAAATCTTATCCGTTTAATAAGGAATTTGATGTTATTTTTTTCAGGAATGTGATGATTTATTTTGATGAGGAGATGAAACGCCACGTAATATCCATGTTTCACCGCCACCTTTGCGGCAATGGGCACCTTTTACTGGGGCATTCAGAGACAATGTTCTGGAACGAAGAATTTGTGCCGGTCGATATAACAGTATACAGAAAGAGATGATTAGCATAACTCTTAACATAGGAGATGTTGTGGCAAGCAGGGAGCAGGCAATATTGGGGACGATCCTCGGCTCCTGTGTCTCTGTCTGTCTGTATGACGAGAAATATAAGATAGGCGGAATGAACCACTTTCTGCTGCCGGAGATTATCAGTGATGTGCGAAACCCTTTGTACTGCGGACCTGATTCCATAAAAACGCTGGTAGATGAAGTCGTGAGCATGGGCGCAGATATGCGTAATATCAGGGCCAAGGTGTTTGGAGGCGGCAGGGTGGTCAGGGAGCTTACTGATGATTTCGATATAGGCCGGAAAAATGTTGATACAGCCAGGGAGATGTTATTGAATTACGGTATCCCTATTACCAGGGAATTCACATGTCCTGATTACGGCATAAAACTTATTTTCTATACTGACACGGGAAGGGCCTTTGTAAAGCAGCTTTATAATGAAGATTTGCGCTTATGGCAGGAAAAAGGCAAGTTGCCATGTAAATTCCTGAATTTGCAGACTGCGGAGGCCGGCAAATGGATGCAGGCAGAAAGACAAGGGTTTTGATTGTAGACGATTCTGCGGTGATCAGACATCTCCTCACAGAGATCCTTAACGAGGCCGGAGATATTGAAGTTGTAGGAACTGCACAGGACCCCATTTTTGCCATGGAAAAGATTGCAAACCTGAGGCCCGATGTAATTACCCTTGACGTTGAGATGCCGAGGATGGACGGGCTGACTTTTATAAAAGAGTTGATGGGGACTAATCCAATTCCTGTTGTAATGGTGAGCGCATTGACCGGGAAGGGATGTGAAACAACACTGAAGGCCCTTGAACTGGGAGCTGTGGACTATGTGACCAAGCCTGCAATTGATGTATCAAGCGGCATTGCTGAGCTAAGCGATGAGATCAACAGAAAGGTCAGGATTGCCGCAAAAGCACATGTAAGGGTCAACCGGATGATCTCCAATTCGCCCTCGATACCGTATATCTCCAGGCAGTCTGTCTTCGATGCCGGAAAGATGTCCACTACCGACAAGATCATTGCTATAGGAGCATCTACAGGAGGCACACAGGCCGTAACAGAGATGATAACAATGATGCCGGAATCAACTCCAGGCATCGTTATCGTTCAGCATATGCCGCCGGTCTTTACGCGGTCCTTTGCAGAACGATTGAACTCCCTGTCAAAACTGGATGTAAAAGAAGCTGCCGGTGGTGACAGGGTGCTAAGGGGAACGGTATTAATTGCGCCTGGAAACCGGCACATGGAAATCAGGAGGAACGGCGCTATGTATTATGTGGAGGTAACAGACGGACCGATGGTCAATTTTGTAAGACCATCAGTTGATGTGCTTTTCAGATCAGTGGCAAAATTTGCAGGGAAGAATGCCATCGGTGTAATTCTGACCGGCATGGGTGAGGACGGCGCAAGGGGCATGCTCGAAATGAAATCTGCGGGAGCTTTCACAGCGGCACAGGACGAGAAATCCTCTATAGTATTCGGGATGCCCAAAAAGGCCATTGAAATGGGAGCTGCGGACAGAGTTGTCTCCTTAAATGAGATGGCAGGGGTTGTTTTAGCGCACGTTAATTCATAAATTATGATAAAAAAATAGCCGGCTACCAGGAAATATATTTTAAACTGCTATTTCCGGTGTTATCATCCACTGCAGCGCCCAAGCCCCATTTTCATCCCGTTTAAGGCAAACTATTCCCGCCATCCGGAAGGCAACAACATTTTTATCAGCATCGCCGCAAAGCAATAAAGATGCAAGTTTGCCGAGTTGAGGCAGGTGTCCTACAAGCATAATATTATCGGTCATCACTTTTAGACGTTCCGCCCAAGCAGCAGGATCATCATTAGGCTTCAGGCCGCCTGTTTCCGTAAGACCTTTCGCAGGTTTCAAATAGTCAGCAAGCACCTGAGCTGTTTGTTTTGCTCTTAACTTGGGACTATGAAATATTTCATTGATGCCGATGTTCAATCCCGATGCGTAAGAGGCCATCTTCGTAATGTCGGCCAGACCCTTTTCACAAAGTGGCCTTGCCGGATCCGCTTCTTCGCTTTTTGCTTTAGCATGTTGTACAAGGCAAATAAACATATGCACCTCTCCGCTAATTATAGCATTCCAGATTTGGGTTTGACATTTGCAGGCACTTAAGGTTTTTATAAATATGGTTACTCGGTGGTGCAGTTGAGGGGGGGACAATGAATATAAGCGGGAAGACAAAAGTAGTGGGGCTATTCGGCTATCCTGTCGAACATAGTCTTTCACCGGTAATGCATAATGCCGCTTTTGCGCATCTGGGCCTGGATTATTGTTACGTAACATTTTTGGTGAAGCCTGACAGCCTGCGTGAGGCTGTGGAATCGATACGGGCATTAGACCTCAAAGGAGTAAACGTGACCGTTCCCCACAAAGAGAAGGTGGTCCACTTTCTTGACGCGGTAAGTGAAGAGGCTTCCTTTATCGGCGCGGTCAATACAATACTAAACGAAGGCTGCAAGCTGACCGGCTATAATACGGACGGCAGGGGGTTCATGCGGTCATTATCAGAGGCGGGCATAGATGTTTCAGGCAAAAGCGTTTTGATTGTAGGCGCTGGTGGGGCTTCCCGCGCTATTGGTTATTATCTGTGCATGGCTGCCTCGGAGGTATGCCTTTATGATGCAGTCACGGAAAAAGCTGAACAGTTGGCCAGGCATCTGAATTCTCTGAAAGGCAACGCCCGCGTCATTGACGGCGCAACTTTCAATAGAGACCGATTTTTTCAGGAGCTGGATATTATTATCAATGCTACACCGCTCGGACTGGGCCCTAATGATCCTGTTCCCGTCGACCTCTCGCTGCTCGATAAGAAACATACTGTATGCGATCTCATCTACAAAGAGACGCCACTTTTGCGCAAGGCATCGGAACGTGGATGCAGAACTCTGGATGGTCTCGGCATGCTGCTGTGGCAGGGGATCTTTGCCTTCGAACTCTGGACAGGAAAAATGCCTTCAATTGAGGTAATGCGGAACGCCCTTATTGCTGTGCGATAGGGCTTTCAATCTCTGTTCGGCTTTACAATACTGTGCCGCTGTGGTAAAATTCCAGATATGAAAAGAATACTTTTTCTGCTTGTTTTTATATGTTTTTTTATAGTGATTGCACTGTTTTTCGAGAGAGAAGGAGATTTTAAACCAAAGGTGAATTTAACTGATAACTCTTATATGGATGGCGTAAGCATTGTCCAGAGAAAGAGTGGCATTGTTAATTGGACGCTGGGCTCGAAAAGGGCGATATTCATGGACGAAAACAATGTAAAACTAATTGCTATGAAGATAACCTTCCCGGAAAAGGGGCTTACCCTTAATTCTGACGGAGGTATGTACGATATCGAAAAAAGAAATCTGAAAATCGATGGTCACATTACTGCTTCAACGAAGGATTATGATATAGTGACCCCCACGCTGTTTTGGGACTCAACGAAGAACGAAATCTTCGCCGACCATGGTGTGCAGATAATCGGCAAAAAGTTTTATGTTGAGGGTGATGACCTGGACGCCACTAATGACAAGTCAATATTGAACAATAATGTAAAGGCAATCTTTTATTATGAAAGACAACAATAAGTTCGCGCGCTCTAAGTGTCTGTCCGGTGTTATAGCCGGTTTGCTGTTTGCTTCAGTTGTGTGTGCAACCGGGGTTTTTGCCGTTGAAGAGAACAAGAACGTTAAGGAGCCGACAATTGTCACGTCGCAGAAACTGACAACAGACGACAAGGCTAAAACCGCTCTTTTTGAAGGGAATGTGGTGACCAAGAAAGGAGATCGGACGATGTATGCAGACAAGATGCTTGTTCATTATTCCGAAGGGACGGGCGGCAGTAACATTAAGGAGATAGATGCCGAGGGCAACGTCAAGCTCGTAAGAGGGGACAGGGTTGTAACTTCAAAGTTCGCCACTTACTATGCCGAGCCTGAAGAGTATGCTGTATTTACCGGTGATCCCCGGGCCTCGGAAGGCGAAAACGTGGTAATAGGGACAAAAATAACGTATTTTATGAAAGATGATCACTCTATCGTTGAAAACAGTAAGGTTTTTATTGTCAATAAGGACAGGCAAAAATAAGGCTATGGGCTATGGGCAATAGGCCATGGGTATCGGGTAATAATTCTGTATTTTATAGACCATTTGTTTGTAGCCTTTATTTTCCTGTCGCCTATAGCCTATCGCATAGGACCTATATTTTTCCATGAACCGGCATACTCTTGAAATAAAGAATCTTGCGAAGGCGTACGGGAAGCGATATGTGGTAAAAGATATCAATATCTCGCTTAGTACAGGCGAAATCGTTGGACTTCTTGGCCCCAACGGCGCCGGGAAAACTACAACTTTTTATATGGTTGTTGGTATGATACATCCGGAACAGGGCAGCATCTTGCTCGACGGTGAAGATATACAGGGCTTGCCTATGTATATGAGAGCAAGAAAGGGAATGGGCTACCTTCCGCAGGAACCCTCCATATTCAGAAAGCTGACGGTGAGAGATAACCTGAGGGCAGTTCTGGAGATAAAGGGATCAGGCGGAAATGGGGGCTCGAAGGCAGACATTGATGAGGAAGTCGAAAGGCTGCTTGAGGAGTTCAACCTGAGCGAGTTTGCCGACAGGGACGGCTATCGTTTGTCCGGAGGAGAGCGGCGCCGCTCCGAGATTGCAAGGGCCATTGCTCTGCGGCCCCGGTTCATGCTTTTTGATGAACCCTTTGCGGGAATAGATCCTATTGCAGTCATTGAATTGAAGAAGATGCTGAATTATTTGAAATCAAAGCAGCTTGGGATATTGATCACTGATCATAACGTAAGAGAAACTCTGTCCATAACCGACAGGGCGTATATAATAAATAACGGTTCGATCCTGGCTGAGGGAATACCCGATGAGCTCATTTGTAACCAGTCTGTAAAAGAGGCATATCTCGGGGAGGAATTCAGGCTCTAATGGCTTTGGAAAACAGATTAGACTTAAGACTTTCTCAGAGGCTTATCCTTACGCCCCAATTGCAGCAGGCCATCAAACTCCTTCAAATGCCGCAGCTTGAGCTGGCCCAGGTATTGACCCAGGAGCTTGTCGACAATCCCTTTCTGGAGGAATCATCAGATGAGCAGGAAACAGGGACAAATCCAGAAGAAGAGGCTCCGGCCGCGGCACCGGATGAGGTCTTTGATACCGAGATATCTTTTGATAAACTCAACAACTTTAGTGTCGACGATTATTTCGATGAGCGGAGCAGCGACGGAAGAGACCTGGGCTATTTCTCACCAGGTATAGATGAGCAGCCTTCATATGAATTATTTTATTCAAGGAAACCGGACCTTTACGACCATTTGTTATGGCAGCTCAGACTGAGCAACGCAGATGATAGCGTCAGAATGGCGGCAGAGGGTGTAATAGGCAACATTGATGAAGACGGCTACCTCCGTTCTTTGGACGATGAGCTGGCTTCCGCCCTGCATACGGATAACGAGACGGTTATGGCAGCAGTGGCCCTGGTCAGCACTTTCGATCCCCCTGGCGTCGGCGCACGGGACCTTAAGGAATGCCTGCTGTTACAGATTAATTACCTGAATCTCCAGGGGACTCTTGTGGAAAATATTGTCAGAAATCACATGGACAGCCTCGAACGGAAAAAATACGGCCATCTTGCAAAACAGTGCAATGTGTCATCGGATGATGTCATGGCTGCTGTAAAAATAATCGAGGGCCTCGAGCCGCGGCCCGGCAGGATTTTTTCAAGCTCGGACACAAATTACGTCGTGCCTGATGTTTACATAAGCAATAACGAAGAAGGCTATCAGATAGTTCTTAATGAAGATGGCATGCCGAAATTGATTCTTAATAACAGCTATCGCAAGCTCCTGCTGAGAAAGGATATGCTCTCGAAAGAAGAATTGGAGTTTTTGAGGGAGAAGCTCAAACGGGCCACCGAACTGATAAAGAGTCTGGACCAGAGAAACAAGACTATTTACAAAGTCTCGGCAAGCATCCTCAAGTTCCAGGGGGACTTTTTTGACAGGGGACTGCAATATCTGAAACCTTTGAACCTTAAAGATGTTGCAACGGATATTGGTATGCATGAGAGCACTATCAGCAGAGTCACCTCGAACAAATTCCTGGCCTGCGATCACGGGGTATATGGCTTCAGGTTCTTTTTCAGCAGTGCGATACAGTGTGAGTCAGGCGACATCTCATCCACACTGGTTAAAGATTTAATTAAAAAAGTCATTATAGAGGAGGAAGCCGGGCGGCCACTGAGTGACCAGATGATAGTCGACAAACTGAAAGGACAGAATATTATTATCGCCCGGAGAACTGTTGCGAAATATAGGGAGGAACTAAAGATCCCCCCTCAGAATCAGAGAAAAAGGTACGAATAAGGAGGACTATAAAACAGCCGTTCGAAGCAATCTTCCTGTTTTATAGTTAATTTATTTTTAATAAATATCAAGGGAGGGAATGGCATGAACGTTATTATTAATGGTCGTCATCTTGAGATAACACCTGCGTTAAGAAGTTATGCTGAGGAGAAGATCGGGAGATTCGATAAGTATTTGTCCAATATAAGCGAAGCGGTGGTGACTCTGAGCGTAGAGAAGTACAGGCATAAGGCGGAAGTGCTGCTGAAAGTCAACGGCGTAAAAATCCAGGCTGAGGGAAAGACCGGCGAGGTGTATTCCGCTATCGACCAGGTTGTGGAAAAGCTGGAAAAGCAGGTTGTCAAATTTAAAGAGAAACAGCACGATTACCGCAAAGGTGAAAAGAAAACCGCGGAAACGCCGGGGGCTCCAGGTATGGAGTCAGGGGCGATAATAAAACACAAGCGTTTTGATATGAAACCTATGAGTTCCGAAGAAGCGGTAAACCAGATGGAGCTTCTGGATAAGGACTTCTTTATTTTTACCAATGAACGAAGCGGCGACGTCAATGTGGTTTATCGGCGCAATGACGGCAATTATGGATTGATAGAACCTGCCAAATAGATGCCGGACAGATGGAAACACCTCCAATCGAAGTCATTATAGTCAGCGGGCTTTCCGGAGCGGGCAAAACCGTTACCTTGAGGGCGCTTGAGGATGCCGGTTATTTCTGTATAGACAATCTTCCGGTAACACTCATCGAGCCTTTTCTGTCCGCGATAAGATCAGCGGGCAACATCAGAAAGATAGGCATCGGCGTTGATATCAGGGAGCATGTATTTCTCTCGGACGCATACCGTATCATTGCGTCCCTGAAAAGCCGGTACAATATCAGGATATTGTTCCTTGATGCTGAAAGAGAGGTAATGGTCCGCCGGTTCAAAGAAACGAGGAGACCCCATCCAATGGTACCCATCACCGGGGAGATGAATCTTGAAAAGGCAATAGATGAGGAACGCAGGCTGCTTTCAGTCATAAGGGAAGCGGCTGACATTGTACTGGATACCTCGAACTATACTCCGCATCAGTTGCGCCACCGCATTATTTCTATGCATGGCGCCGGGGACCCGCACGACACCGGTCTTAAGGTGACCATTATCTCGTTTGGTTTTAAATTCGGAGCGCCGCAGGACCTGGATATTCTTCTGGATGTCAGGTTCCTGCCGAACCCGTTTTTTATTGAGGACCTTAAGCCGCTCAAGGGCACTGATGCCGCTGTTGCCGATTTTGTTTTAAAGAGCGGCGAGACCGGAGAGTTTTTGTCGCGTACCGGCGCCTTGCTCGATTTTATGTTGCCTTACTATATAAAAGAGGGGAGGTCCTATCTCATAATAGGAATAGGCTGCACAGGCGGCAGGCACCGTTCACCCGCTATTGTGGAAGAGTTGGCAAAGGGCATCAGATCGGCGCATAACGTGGCAGTAAATGTAGTGCACAGAGATATCGATTTATGATGATTTATCTGTGAAAGAAGGCTGTTTATGATGCTGTTCAATTCCACCTTATCCCTTTCTTTATTGTATTATTGTAAAAATTTATAAGTTAATTCCTTGACAAAGGTGTATATTTCTATGGTATCTTTTTTGTCACTGTAGTAAAAGGACACCATATAAAGACTTTAAAATAAGGGTGACATCATGTTAGAGTTCAATCAATGGTTTTTTGTGCTCCTTGCCAATTTTCTCGTTCTTCTTTTTGTCCTTAATCTTATCTTTTTCCAGCCCCTTTTAAAAATAATGAAGGAAAGACAAAGCGCAACTGCCGGCGCCCTGGACGAGGCAAAAAAAATGATGGCCAGGAAAGAGGAAGCGGTTGTGAAAATGAGCGCTGAATTGTCCGCGGCTAAAAACATGGCTAAAGCTGCGTTTGATGCTTTGAGAGAGCAAGGGCAAGCCGTGCAGAAGGATG
>JBEKJD010000126.1:0-8745 GCA_050011415.1 Dissulfurispiraceae bacterium
CCATAGTTTGATGACGACAGGGCCGACGAGGCTGAGGCCGAGGCATCATAAGATGCCGCGGAAGGACGGGGCTGAAAGTATTCGTCCTTTGTAAAGGGCTGCGCTATGAGCTTTGACCCCACCACTGAGCCGTCAGGCCCTTTCAGCATGCTGCCGTTGGCCTGAAAGGGAAATACGGCCTGTCCGACAGCCAATAACGCCAGCGGGTAAATTATGCAGCAGATAACCACTGCGACCGCAAGCAGTAAAACACTCTTTGAAATATATTTCATCATTTTCATCTCCTCCGTCAGCTTACCAGACGCAAACCAACTATTATCATATCGATCAGCTTGATGCCGATAAACGGCACTATCACACCGCCAAGTCCCCATATAAGAAGGTTCCTGTGCAACAGGGCTTCGGCTCCGAGCGCCTGGTATTCGACACCCTTGAGTGCGACCGGTATGAGCAGCGGGATGATGATCGCATTGAAGATGACCGCTGACAGTATGGCCGACACAGGCGAGTGCAGGTGCATGATGTTCATGACTCCCAGCCAAGGCAGAGTTCCTGCAAAAAGCGCCGGAATTATTGCAAAGAATTTTGCAACGTCATTGGCGATGGAGAAGGTCGTCAAAGAGCCTCGCGTCATCAGCAGCTGCTTCCCTATTTCCACAACCTCGATCAGCTTTGTGGGGTCGCTGTCAAGGTCAACCATATTTGCAGCCTCTTTTGCTGCCTGCGTTCCGGCGTTCATGGCAAGGCCAACATCTGCCTGGGCCAGTGCCGGGGCATCATTAGTGCCGTCACCCATCATGGCAACAAGTTTACCCTCTGCCTGCTCCTTTTTGAGGTAAGCGAGCTTGGTCTCTGGTGTGGCCTCTGCGAGGAAGTCATCGACGCCTGCCTGCTTTGCTATGGCAGCAGCAGTGAGAGGATTGTCCCCGGTGATCATAACGGTTCTCAGCCCCATCTTCCTGAGCCGCTCGAACCGTTCAGCCATGTTCGGTTTCAAAATGTCTTCAAGAACGATAACGCCTGCGATGCTGGAGCCATCGGCCACCAGCAGCGGGGTAGCGCCTTTTGAGGCGATACTGTCCACCAGGTTCTTGATCTGGCCCTTGATCTGGTCGGGCACGCCGCCATTGCTGCTCGTAATGAATTTTAGAACAGCATCAGGTGCCCCTTTCCGGATCCGCCGACCGTCAGGAAGATCAACACCGCTCATGCGGGTCTGGGCCGTAAAAGGCACGAACTTGGCATCAGACGGCACGCTGACTGTTTCTCCGTTCTGTTTTTCAAAAAACCTGACTATGCTCTTCCCTTCCGGTGTCTGGTCAGCATCAGACGCCATAGCGGCAAGCCATCCCACCCCCGCCTCCGAATACTTCCCCACTGGAAGGAACTTCGTGGCGTTCCTGTTCCCTATAGTGATTGTGCCTGTCTTATCCAGCATTACAACGTCGATATCACCTGCCAGCTCCACTGCCTTGCCGCTTTTTGCTATGATGTTGGCCTGCAGGGCGCGGTCCATGCCTGCGATTCCGATTGCGGCCAACAAAGCGCCGATGGTTGTAGGGATGAGGCAGACCAGGAGCGCGATCAGGGTCGGGATGTCAGTACCAAGACTCTTAAGGGGTTCCTGGATGCCAAGATAGCCCATCATGTATTGCTCGGCATTCCATGACATGCCCCAAAGCGGCATTACCACGATCAAAAAGATCAGTGTAAAAGCCGAAAGTACGAGAGTAAGAGCAATCTCATTTGGAGTTCTCTGACGTATAGCGCCTTCAACAAGGGCGATCATGCGGTCGAGGAACGAATCTCCTGTGCCGCTGGTGATGCGGACAACGATCCTGTCGGAAAGCACAAGGGTGCCGCCTGTCACACCTGACCTGTCGCCGCCGGCTTCGCGGATTACAGGGGACGACTCACCTGTAATAGCTGATTCGTCGATGGAGGCGATCCCTTCAACAATTTCTCCATCGTTGGGGATCATTTGTCCGGCCTCAACAACAACGAGATCCCCAGGTTTCAAATCTGTCGCGGACACCTGCTCAGTGTTTCCCGCAGCATTCAATCGATAAGCAATCGTGTCGAACCGGGCCCGTCTGAGTGACTCAGCCTGGGCCTTGCCGCGGGCCTCGGCAAGGGCTGTTGCAAAGTTCGCAAACAGCACGGTTATAAAAAGCCATGCGTCAAGCCATATGAAATAGCTTATGGGTGTCTGGCTTGACCCTCTGCCCATCACTGCTTCAATTATATACAGCAATGTCAACAATGCTCCCACCTCGACTACGAACATAACCGGATTGTTCCATTGCCTGTCAGGCCGCAGCATCAGGAAGGCCTGCTTCAGAGCTGCCAATGCTGTTTCTTTCTCCAACAGCCGCCGCGGTTTCTTACGGCGGTGGGGTGACTGCCGGCTTGTCTGTATGTCAGGAGACAAACCAGCCTCCGCTACCGATTCTATTACATCTGCTTTATTCATATAGAACTCCTTTAAAATATTTATTCATATAGAAATTCATTTCAGCCTCCGAACGGCATTGGACCAAAATGGTCTGCTATCGGACCCAGCGCGGCAACGGGCAGAAAGAGCAGCGCCCCGATGATTACAATCGCCGCAAACAATACGATGCCGAATGTCGGGGTATCATCCCGCAGGCTACCCAGGCCAAAAGGAGTGGATTTCTTCTCCCCGAGGTAAGCAGCCATGGCTATCGGCGCGATAATCGGAATAAACCGGCTGAAGATTATCACCAGACCTGTTGCTATGTCCCATGCTACGGCGGTCGGCGCGAAAGTCGTACTATTCCAAAAGCCGTAAGTGACCCCTAATCCGTCAAAGGCTGAGCCGTTGTTGGCAGAGGCCGAGGAGAACTGGTACATCATTTGTGAAAAACCATGCGCCCCCGGATTGCTTACGGCCTTGAGCCCCCAACTTGTTGCAGCAAAGACGCCGGTGGGGAACAGAATCATTAAGGGATGGATCAGCAGGGCAATCACAGCCAGTTTGGCTTCACGCGCCCCGATTTTCTTGCCCAGATACTCCGGCGTTCTACCCACCATCATGCCTACCACAAAGATCCCGATGATTATGTAGATCAGCATATTGATCATTCCAACGCCTTTACCTCCGAAAAAGCAGTTCAGCCACATCCCCACCATTGGTGATAACGCAGCAAGCGGGTTGAGACTGTCTGCTTCTGCATTAACTCCGCCGTCGGTCACATCTGTCGTAATCGCTGCGTATGCAGCGCCTGCCGAGGTGCCGAAGCGCATTTCTTTGCCCTCCAGGTTGCCGAGGTGCTGGTCTACCGGCAGGCCGGGAACAGCAGGCAGGGCCACTGCCCGTTTCCCGCCCGGCGCCGAGGCGCTTGGAACTTCATAAGTTCGCGCCGCGGGATGGGCCGTCAAGCCCGGATTAGGTTTCAGCGTGTCGTAATATATAGACCAGACGACGGTGCCGGCCATAAAAATCAGCATTACCGAAAATATGACAATACTATGCCGTATTCGGCCGAGCATGCGGCCGTACATCAGCACAAGCGCGAATGGGAAGATCATCATAGCAATGGTGTTCGCAAAGTTAGATGCCGCAGTAGGGTTCTCAAAAGGGTGCGCGGAATTCATACCGTAAAATCCGCCACCGTTGGTGCCA
The DNA here is from genome assembly GCA_050011415.1 of Dissulfurispiraceae bacterium. Lineage (GTDB taxonomy): Bacteria > Nitrospirota > Thermodesulfovibrionia > Thermodesulfovibrionales > Dissulfurispiraceae > JADFXI01. Next base: position 3,647 of record JBEKJD010000126.1, read on the forward strand.
AGCTGCTTCATGGACTCAAAAGCTGCCACAGGACCGACAACAATTGTCTGTTGCTTGACTTCGCCCTTGTCAGTAGTCCCCATAGCAGCGGGCTCGAGCGTCGAAACCTGATAAGAGCTTTTCAAGGTCATCGGACTGCCCTGGGCCAGAAAGAAGAGCGCGAGGACAAAGGCTGCAGGCACGAACATGTAAACCACTACCCGCCACATATCCAAAAAGAAATTGCCTAACGATGAATCGCTGCGCAGAGCACGGATGATCGCCACCAATGCACTTAAGCCGATGGCGGCAGACAAGAAAAAATTGGACATGCAGAAAAAAATCTGACTAAAGTTCGAAAAATGTTGGTCCCCGGAATAATGCTGCAGGTCCGTGTTTGTCGTGAAGGACACAGCGCTGTGAAAGATGGTGCTCGGGGCCAGTAGTGTCTTGTGATCAGGATTGAGCGGCAGCCACGGCTGAAGCGCCAAAATAAGGTAGCTGAAGGCAAAAATCACGATGTTAAAAACGAGCATGGAACCCACATACTGTTTCCAGTTCTGCGGGCCGCTGTTCAGGCTTTTTTCGAACCATCCAAATAGGGGTAAGGGCTGGTATTTCCCGTCCATGACCCACGCCATATAGCGACTTAAAGGGATCGCGACGAGAGTCGCAGTTGCCAAAATCGCCACTGGTAGTAACCACGTTTGCATAAACATTGTTTGACTCCTTTAATTAAGTGTTTTAGTGTCTGTTGCCGGTACTGTCAGAACCATTCAGGCCGCACAAGCGCCACAACCAGGTAAATAAACAAAAAAACCGCTACAACCGCTGTCAAATAGATCATTTGCGTCACCTCAACTTTTAAATTTTCTCGCACGCTTTCAAGAACAGCAAACAAAGCGCCATCCCTGCTATGCCCAGCAGGAACATACCCGGAAGCCAAATTGCAAGGTTCATATTGTGTCCTCCTTCATATCCATAATCTCCTCTTTTTCAAGCTCGGAATAAAGGAAAAGCATTTTAAGTGCCAGGTGTAACGCTGAAATGAAGATACTGAATTATTGTCCTGATATGGATTTGGACAAAGCATGTGAAAGACGATAGACCGGCATGCTTTTGTTGCATGCAGTACAATTTTGTATTCTTTAGACGATACACATAAAAAACGATAAACTGTATGCTTTTGTCGCATATAGTACAATTTTGTATTGTTTGAAGAAAACTTCAGAAAGACTTATAGACTAAGAAGTAAAGCTGATTAATTGTCAGAATAGTATTGGGTTGGACGAAACGTGGAAATGACGGTGGACTAAAAAATTAAGTAATAGCCTTAACAAAATTAAATATAAAAGCTCATGCAAGGTTTGCATTTGCATGAGCTTTTATTGAATCATTCCCCTAATGTGAACAACTTGAGTTGCAAATAGTTTAGAGGGAGTTAGAGTATTTACGCATTTGCAAAATATATCCGCGTTTCATCTATAGGCAGAATATATATCCTGCAATCCCCTTTCCGCCCGGTTGACGCAATCCTGGTGATAGTTTCGGCAACCTTGACTGCAAGGTCGTCTGCAGCAATAATCTCGACTTTAATCTTTGTTATAAAGTCTGCCACATATTCTGCACCCCGGTAGAACATGGTTTCCCTTTTTTTGCTGTCTTGACTTGCAGGTTGACTAACCATTATCTCCTCAAAGCCAATTTCCTCGACTCCCAACTGCTGAACTGCGGTATTTACCTCATCCATATTGACCGGTTTTATTACGGCTTCTATCAGCTTCATTTTTTCTCCTTGCTTATCTACTCTGTTTTTTCTTTAGCCTGTCCGACCATTACTGCATCGGCTGCACACATACCCTTTTTTTCTGTAATTTATGGTAGAGATGAATAGCTCATCGTCTTTTTAATTCTTTTCATTCTATTTAAATAAAGCATTTTATGTGCCAGGAAAGGACATAAGTGAAAGTGTTTGAATTTAAATAGAATATATATTGATATAAAAGATACGATGGCGCTGGATAAATAAATAATTTAATTTCTATTTAATAATGAAGTCCGATATCTGGAGGCCTGTCATACTAAATAGCTACGTCGGCAACCATCAGACTAAGTACTTCAGTTCATAAATACGGTGTCGTATCGAGAGCGTCGATGCGCCGTGCCAGCAAGGCGCACGACTGAGGCGTACCCTTGCGTACGGCGAAGGAGTGCAACGAAGCTGGAACAGATGCAGCGGCGCTCGAATACAACCGTATTTATGAACTGAAGTACTAAGTCCATTCCGGGAGACATACACCGCATTTATGTAATCCTCTATGACGTCATCGGCTTATATGCTATTATTGAATCGGGGCAGTTCTCGTAGAATGCAAATTTTCAAATATGATTAAAGACTTCTACTCATAGGAGACGGTTATGCAATCTGCGGATATAATTTATGATATGTCCCAAATCCTCGCATTTCTGATCGTACTAACTCTCCTCGTGAGGCCTCTCGGCGGCTATATGGCGAAAGTCTATCAGGGGGAACGCTCGCTGCTATATCCGGTCTTTGGTCCGTTGGAAAAAGCGCTCTACCGAATCACAGGCATTGACAGAGATGCCGAAATGGACTGGAAACGGTATGCTGTTACGTTACTCATTTTTAACTTTATAATGATTGCGGCCAGCTTTGCCGTCCTTATGCTGCAAGGATACTTGCCTCTCAATCCTCAGAAATTTCCAGGCTTTTCATGGGACCTCGCGCTCAGCACCGCGATAGGCTTTGTTACCCAAGCCGACTGGCAGCCCTACACCGGAGAATCAGCAGCCGGCTATTTTTCCCAGGTAATAGGCTTGATGGTGAATCAGTTTCTCTCAGCTGCAACAGCCATGGCTATCCTCATTGCCTTCATCCGTGGTTTTGTGCGTCGCACATCTAAGACTATAGGTAATTTCTGGGTCGACTTAACGCGAGGGACCCTCTATATCCTTTTACCCATATCATTCGTGGCAGCGCTTGTGCTCGTTTCTCAAGGTGTTATCCAGAACCTCAGTCCATATAAGACAGTCCGGATGGTGGAGGCAACAAGCTATCAGAAACCAAAGCTTGACGCTGAGGGCAAGCCGATCAAGGATGCAAAAGGGAAGCCGATATCTGAAACAGTAGTCGTGATAGAACAGGTACTACCGATGGGTCCGGTCGCTTCAATGGAGGTGATCAAGAACCTCGGGACAAACGGGGGCGGGTTTTTCAATGCCAACTCGGCTCATCCGTATGAGAATCCGACGCCGTTTTCTAACTATTTTGCAATTCTTTTGATCCTTATGATTCCAGCTGCCCTGACAAATACTTTCGGACGTATGGTCGGCAACACACGGCAGGGGTGGGCCATTTATACAGCGATGATGTTCCTACTGGTCTTTGCAGTCGGCGCGCTCTACTGGGCTGAATATAGCGGCAATCCGCTCGTGCAGAATCTGGGCATCAGCGGTTACTCTATGGAAGGCAAGGAAGTCCGTTTCGGACTCGGAGGAACTGCTTTGTTCACAAGTGCTACCACAGCTACCGGATGCGGGTCAATGAATGCCGTGCACGACTCATTGACTCCTCTCGGCGGGATGGTGCCGATGATTCTCATACTCTTAAGCGAAGTTGTTTTCGGAGGAACGGGAGCCGGTCTTTACACGATGCTGGCCTTTGTGGTGATCGCCGTCTTCGCCTCGGGCCTCATGATCGGCAGGATCCCTGAGTACCTCGGGAAAAAGATCGAGGTCACCGAGATGTGGATGTCTGTTATTACTGTTCTTACCTCCGGAGTCGTCACTCTCGTGCTTTTTTCCATAGCAATAGTCACCCCTGCCGGTGTGAGTTCGATTGCAAATCCCGGTCCGCACGGCTTGACTGAGGTGCTCTATACCTTTGCCTCAACAGCCAATAACAATGGCAGCATGTTTGCCGGCCTGAATGCAAATACATTGTTTTATAACCTGACGACGACTCTTGCCATGTTCCTGGGAAGATTTGCTCCTGCCATTGCGATTCTTGCCATGGCAGGCTCCCTGGTTCAGAAGAAGCATTATCCACCCAGTGTGGGCACACTGCCGACCGATCGCCTCCCTTTTATAATATGGCTTATTGCGGTAGTACTGATTGTCGGAGCTTTGACCTTTTTCCCGGCGCTTGCTCTCGGACCGGTTGTTGAACATATGATCATGCATGGAGGCGTATAGCCATGGCGAAACACATGGAAAGGAGCAAAGGGATATTCAATCCCCTGCTGTTGAAAGCAGCTCTGATAGATTCGTTTAAGAAGCTCGACCCCCGCGCCCTCTGGCGGAATCCGGTCATGTTATCAGTCGAAATCGGCAGCGTCATTACCACGGTCAATTTTTTCATTAACCTGGTTACCGGAAAAGGGGAACCTGCGTGGTTCACCGGAATGATTTCGGCCTGGCTCTGGTTGACGGTCCTCTTCGCCACATTTGCAGAATCTCTCGCAGAGGGAAGGGGCAAGGCACGTGCCGAGTCCATGAAGAAGACACGAAAAGAGATCATGGCCAAGAAGCTGAAAAAACCTGAAATGGGAGGAGAATATGAACTTGTCCCATCAACCCAGCTCAGCAAGGGAGACATAATATTGGTGGAAGCAAAGGACCTGATCGCGGGGGACGGTGAAGTAATCTCGGGCGCGGCTCTTATCGACGAATCCGCAGTTACCGGTGAATCCGCGCCCGTGATAAGGGAGTCAGGAGGTGACCGCAGTGCGGTGACTGGTGGGACCCAGGTAATAGCAAACAGTATTGTGGTGCGTATAACGGCAAACCCCGGCGAGACTTTCCTTGACCGGATGATTGCCCTGGTTGAAGGTGCAAAGCGCCGAAAGACCCCCAACGAGATAGCCTTAGAAATCCTTTTGGTGGCCCTGACAGTCGTCTTCTTCCTTGTTGCGGTGAATCTGCGCCCTCTTTCGCTTTACAGCGTAAAGGCGATGGGACAGGGACAGCCGGTAACTCTTGTGGTTCTGGTCGCATTATTTGTCTGTTTGACACCTACGACGATTGCGGCCCTTCTGCCTGCCATCGGCATTGCGGGAATGGACCGCCTGTTTCAGAAAAACGTCATTGCCCTGTCCGGA
>JBEKJD010000127.1:0-8710 GCA_050011415.1 Dissulfurispiraceae bacterium
CCGACCCGGATGTCATCCGCGGGAAGGATTGATCCCCACTTCGCAATTTTGTCCGGGAGAGCGTGTAAATAGGGGAGATCTGCCGGAATAGAGTCAATTCTAGTTTTGCAATAATAAGGGATGCTAAGGGGAGGGGTCCAAAAGTCCCAGCCCGAGACCGGGACATTCTCATCAAAGGAAATAACCGTATCCACGCCTTCCAGAGTTGCGAATAATGTCTTTAATGCCGGATGACAAATCATCGCAATATGCGAGACCCCTTGAGCTTTAAGCACGGCTGCATAACGGCAAAACTGGATCATGTCGCCATGACCCGCTTCGTAGCCGATGAGCAAGGACTTGCCTGATAGCATTTCCCCTTGCCACCTGGGACATGCAAGATGGGCCTGCAGTGCACTGTACCAGTTGCGCGACTCCAGACAATGCCAGCCTTCCTCAAACCTGCCCTGACGCAACAGCAGATAACTTAAATTGAAAATGGCCTTGGCATATCCGGCATCGAGATTCAGGGCTGTGCGATAGCACTGCTCTGCTTCTTCCTCACGCTTCATACATGCGTAAAGAACACCCCGATTGGACCAGGCCGAAGCGGAGTTGGGGTTGAGCAATATTGCCTGATTATAAGCGGCCTCAGCTTCACCGAAGCGCTTCTGGCTTGCCATAAACACACCAAAGTTCAGGTGGATTTGCGAATAGCCGGGATTGAGCGCTATAGAGCGCCGATAGAAAAACTCTGCTTCCTCGGGCCTTCCCCGTTTATAAAGAAGAAGGCCAAGATTGGCATAGGCCTCGGCGAAACCCGGCGAAATCCGCACCGCTTCACGAAAGCAAGATTCAGCACCAGAGGGATCGCCTGCAGCCATACAGCGATTCCCCTCGAAGAAGAACGCTTTGGCGGTAGTGCTCACCGAGTTCATTAAACAATTATGCTTCTACACATAGCAGAAAAACAACCCTGTACTGTCTGAATTTCAGGACCCACTGCCTTGACAGACCCACTGCCGGAGAGTTGCAACAATTCACCAAATATGCTACAAATACTTCATATTGTTTTGTCCTTTGTTTTTTTTATTTGAGGAGGTTTTATGCAAATAGGAATGATCGGGCTTGGGAAAATGGGGATGAATATGGTCAAACGCCTGCTCAAGGGCAGGCACAAAGTCGTTGTGTACGACAGGTCTCCTGAAATAGTTAAAGAGTTCGCAATGTCGGCGCGCGGAATCAGGGCCGCTTCTTCACTTGAAGAGTTCAATGCGCTTCTGAAGCGCCCCAGGGTTGTATGGCTGATGATCCCGGCCGGCAAACCCGTTAATGATACAATCGATTTCCTGAAAGGAATGCTCAGCAGGGGAGACCTGGTCATTGATGGCGGAAACAGTTTTTATAAAGACGACATTCGCCACGCGCAGCAGCTTGGGGAGAGAGGTATCAGGTATATGGATGTAGGTGTAAGCGGCGGCATATGGGGACTGAAAGAAGGTTATAGCCTTATGGCGGGCGGAAATAAAAAGGACTTCAATTATATTGAGACCGCCTTGAAGACTCTGGCGCCCAAGGACGGGTATCTGCACTGCGGTCCTGTCGGCGCAGGACACTTTGTGAAAATGGTGCATAATGGCATTGAATACGGCCTCATGGCCGCTTATGGAGAAGGGTTTGATATTTTGCACGGCTCTCCTTACGCAGCCCATCTTGATCTTGGAAAGATTGCCGGCCTGTGGAACCACGGCAGCGTGGTGAGGTCGTGGCTTCTTGAGCTTGTTGAAGACGTTTTCAAAAAAGATAGGGACCTTTCCGGTATCAGGGGATATGTGGAAGATTCAGGTGAAGGACGATGGATAGTGGAGCAGGCTGTAGAATCCGGTATTCCCGCGCCGGTGACAGCTATATCTCTGTTTCAGAGATTCCGTTCCAGAGAGGAGGATTCTTTTTCAGACAAACTTCAGGCAGCATTGAGAAAAGAGTTCGGCGGTCATGGTGTTTTGGCAAAAGACAGGAAAACCGCACGGAGGGCCGACAAATGAAAGCAGAAGAGTCAAGCGTTACCGGCTATAAAGAAAAAAAAATTAATCTTGAAAATCTTGCAAGATTGGTACGCTATTTTATACTTATATCCACTACTGAAGCCGGCTCAGGTCATCCGACTTCTTCTTTATCTGCTGCCGATTTGCTTGTCTGCCTTTTGTTTGCCGGGTTCTTCAGATACGATGCGGAAAATCCGAAGCATCCCAACAATGACCGTCTGATATTTTCCAAAGGCCATGCCTCGCCGCTCTTTTATTCGTTATGGGCTGCTGCCGGGAAAATAAGCGAGCAGGAATTAATGACTTACAGAAAATTCGGCAGCACACTTGAGGGTCATCCCACTGTAACTTTCCGGTATGCCGAGGTTGCAACAGGCTCGCTGGGACAAGGTCTTTCCATTGGCGCAGGAATGGTATTGAACGCCAAATATCTCGACAAGCTCCCTTATAGAACTTACGTCCTGCTTGGCGACAGCGAAATGGCTGAAGGTTCGCAATGGGAAGCCATAGAGTTGGCAGCGTACTATAAATTAAATAATCTTATTGGGATTATCGATGTAAACCGGTTAGGACAACGTGGCGAAACAATGTACGGTAGTGATACCATGGCGTACTCATCGAGAATTGCGGCCTTCGGCTGGGAAACTATTGTCATAGACGGCCATAATGTTGATGAGATACTGTCTGCGTATGAAAAAGCCGTACAGGTAAAGGACAAGCCGGTTATGATCATTGCAGGTACTGTTAAAGGCAAGGGTGTGCGACTTGTGGAAGACCAAAACGGATGGCATGGCAAGCCGCTCAATAAGGAACAGCTCGGCCAGGCACTGAAAGATTTGGGAGTTGTCGATACCTTGTTGAGAGGGGAAATGGCAAGACCTGAAGACCTTCGACCTGAAAAACAGTCTGCAGGCAATGCAGGGTCCGTCTCATATGGTGATGGAAAGCCGGTTGCGACGAGGAAGGCCTATGGCAACGCTCTGAACAGGATATTCCCCCGGTTTAACGATATGGTGGTGCTTGATGCCGAAGTGAGCAATTCGACATATTCAGAAATGTTCAGGGATGCCCATCCTGACAGATTTTTCGAGATGTATATAGCCGAGCAGAACATGCTGGGCATGGCCCTGGGTCTTGCCTGCAGGGGGAAAATCCCCTTTGTATCGACTTTCGCAGCATTTTTTACCCGCGCCTTTGACCAGATCAGGATGGTCCAGTATTCGCATTCAAATATAAAATTCTGCGGCTCGCATGCCGGAGTGTCCATAGGACAGGATGGCCCCTCACAAATGGGCCTTGAGGACATTGCCATGTTCAGGTCGGTGTTGAACAGTGTTGTGTTGTATCCCTGCGATGCTGTCTCCACTGAAAAACTGGTTGAAGAGGCTGCGCGCCATAACGGTATGGTCTATATGCGGACTACAAGAGAAAATACGCCTATCGTCTATGGTCCGCAGGAGGATTTCCCAATCGGAAAATGCAAATTGCTGAGGCGCAGCGCAAATGACAGAGTGACTGTAATCGCAGCAGGCATTACAATTTTCGAAGCGCTGGGGGCCCACGAAGAACTTGCAAAAGAAGGCCATAATATCCGGGTTGTCGATCTTTACTGCGTAAAGCCGATTGACTGCGAAGAGCTGAAGCTTGCAACAAACGGCACAAAAGCGATCATAACTGTAGAAGACCATCACGAAGAAGGCGGCATTGGCGAGGCTGTCAGAAGTGCGCTTGCAGGCCAATCCATACCAATATATTCATTGGCGGTAAGGAAGATGCCAAAAAGCGGAAAACCGGAAGAGTTGCTTGAATATGAGGATATTTCGAAGAGAGCTATAATAAAAAAAATAATGGAGGTTACATGAGGCCGAAGAATCTTGCATCAAGAATATTTCTGGATGGCGGCAGCCCTGACGAATCCAGAGAAATAATTTCTCTTTTAGGTTTTCTTGACGGGCAGACTACAAATCCTTCGCTTATTTCTAAAAATCCTGAGGCCAAAAAACGGATTGAGAGCGGCTCAAAATTCAGGCAGGATGAAATATTCGATTTCTATCGTAATGTCGTAAGGACCATCTCCGGTTTGATACCTCAGGGGTCTGTTTCTGTTGAAGTCTATGCCGATCCGGTGACAACGTCAGATAAAATGCTGGCCATGGGAAGGGAAATGTTTTCGTGGATACCCAATGCCCATATAAAGTTCCCCACGTCCAAAGAGGGACTAAAGGCTGCGGAGCAGGCGGTCCGGGAAGGACTTCGCGTCAATATGACCCTTTGTTTCACCCAGGAGCAGGCGGCTGCCGTTTATGCTGCTACGAGAGGGGCGAGGAAAGGACAGGTATTTGTCTCTCCTTTCATAGGCAGGCTTGACGACAGGGGTGAAAACGGCATGGATTTAATTGCCAACATCATGAAAATGTACCGGCAGGGCGACGGCCATGTAGAAGTGTTGACTGCCAGTGTGCGCAATATGGACCATCATTTCTATGCTTTGAAACTCGGCTCGGATATAATAACCGTCCCGTTGGCGATATTAAAAGAATGGGGACAGCGCGGCATGCCTCTTGCTCCTGCCGGTTATACTTACCCTTCACGAGGATTTAAAGCCATCCCCTATAAAGATATCGATCTCACAAAAAATTGGCAGGAGTATGATGTGGCCCATGACCTGACAATTAGCGGCATGGAAAAGTTCTCGAAGGACTGGAATGACCTGATAGAACAGTCAGCGGCTGGACCGAGTTAGCAGCAGGAGAACGGTGATTATGTCTGCCGAAATTGACAAGAATATTTTCTTCAGCAAATTTCTGCAAACTTGCGATTTGCCGGTTGAGAAGACGGCGATTGAACCTTTTACCCTGATAATATTCGGCGGGGCCGGTGATTTAACCAGGAGGAAACTCCTACCGTCAATCTATAATCTTTTTTGCGATAACGTGGTGCGGGACCAGAAATTCTCTATCCTTGGATTCGACCGCTCTGAAATGGGTGATGAAGAGTACCGGTCTCTGGTGAAAGACTCACTCAGGCAGTTCGGCGAGGGAGACCTTGAGGAGGAGAAATGGGACCAGTTCAGCAGTCATCTTTACTTTCTTTCCGGGTTTTTCGAGAAAGATGAGAGTTTTGAGGACCTGAAAGAGAAAACCGGCAGGATCGCAATCCCTGATTCTCAGGGAAACAGACAGGTCCTTTACTATATGGCGGTGCCGCCTCAGGTAGTGCCTCTGGCTGTTCACCAGTTAAAAAAGCACGATCTCTGTCAAGGTCTGTTCACAGCTAAAATTATTATCGAAAAACCCTTCGGGCATGATCTTCAGTCCGCAGTCGAATTTAATAAGATACTGACCGATGCCTTTAAAGAAGAACAGATATACCGCATAGATCATTATCTTGCAAAAGACCCTGTCCAGAATATCATTTTTTTGCGTTTTATTAATTCTATCTTTGTTGAAATATGGAACCGTCATTATGTGGACAATGTCCAGATTACAGTTGCCGAAGATGTAGGGATAGAACATCGGGGAGCATTTTATGAAAAAGCCGGAGTGATAAGAGATATCGTACAGAACCACATGCTCCAATTGTTAGGACTCACCGCAATGGAGCCTCCGGTTGGGTTCAAAGCCGATTTTATCCGCGAAGAGAAATTAAAAATATTCAGGGCCATTCATGCCATGGACGCGAAATATTTAGATAAATATATCGTGATGGGCCAGTACGGCAGGGGGAAATTAAACGGCACTGAAGTGCCCGGCTACCGCGAGGAATATAATGTGGCCCCTGACTCAAACATGCCGACTTTCTTTGCAGGAAAATTTTATATAGATAATCTGCGGTGGGCCGGGGTGCCTTTTTATCTCCGCACCGGAAAGCGCATGCCAAGGCGGGTTACTGAAATTTGCGTGCAGCTAAAACATTTCCCGGTGAAACTCTTCGGGAGGACCTGCGATACTCTGGAGCCCAATATTGTGATCCTGACTATTCAGCCTGATGAGAAAATTTTGCTCCGTTTCAGCGTGAAATATCCTTTTTCCGACAACCAGGTATATCCTGTAGATATGGTTTTCAATTATAACGAGACGTTCAAGTTGCCGGTGCATCCGCCATATGAGCGGCTGCTGATCGATATTCTCAAAGGGGATTTGACGCTCTTCGTCAGGCAAGATACGGTGGAGGAGATGTGGGCGGTTGTTGATCCGATCATAAACCGATGGGAAAATACCGCGCATGCAGATTTCCCGAATTATGCGGCCGGCGACTGGGGTCCGGAAGCGGCCCATTTGCTGCTTGACCAGGACGGGCGACACTGGGTAACAAAGTAATCCTGATTCATAAACTATGTTGAGCAGCCAATCTCCACAGGTGTTGGTTTTCGGAACGAGCGATCAGATGGCAGGTCATATGGTGGAGAAATGGACCGAACTCTCCGGTCATGCCATAAAAAGCAGAGGATTTTTTACTGCAGCTCTTTCCGGAGGAGAAACACCTGTCCCTTTTTACCGCAGACTTGCTGCTGAAGGAGCAGGAATCGAGTGGAACAAAATACATCTCTTTCTCGCTGACGAGCGCCTTGTTCCATCAGACAGTCCCTTCAGCAATTACAATTTGCTCAGCATGACACTCCTGAAAAACTTACCTGTCCCACCAAGGAACATACATGCCGTAAATACTGACGGACCCGACTCGCAGTCGTCGGCTGTTAAGTACGAAGAGGAGATTAAAAGATTTTTCATGCTGCGTGACGGAGACCTCCCCGAATTCGATCTTATCCTGCTCGGCCTCGGCGCTGACGGGCATACGGCATCGCTGTTTCCGGGGGACGGCGCACTACATGATAAGCGGCGCCTTGTCAGGGCAGTCATTCTTGATGAAAAACGGCATGACCGGATTACCCTGTCGCTTCCGGTGATCAACAATGCGCGTATGGTTGTATTTCTTGTAAGCGGCAAGGCCAAGGCGGAGGTGTTACGCGATGTTGTGGAAAAGAGGGGCAACCGGCTTCCGGCGTCACTTATAAAACCCGGAAAAGGCGGCTTATTGTTCCTTGCTGATAAAGAGGCGGCACAGTACTTATCAGATTAGCCGGCATTTTATTCACACAGCCTTTGCGTATGCCTTCACATCCCGCTCCAGGCGTCCACCGAGTAGCTCTGCTGCGACATCTAAATCGTATTGTGATTTCAGTCCGGTCCAAAACTGGGCGGACATTCCGAAAAACATAGCTAACCTGAGTGCGGTGTCCGCTGTAATGCCCCGTTTCCCGAGGACAATCTCATTTATTCTACGTGCCGGCACAGCGATGTTAAGAGCAAGCCTGTTCTGACTTAACCCCATCGGTTTGAGAAACTCTTCCAAAAGGACTTCGCCAGGATGTACGGGATGTAACTTCTTTTTCATTGTATTCTCACTAATGGTAATCTGTTATTTCCACTTCATACGCATCCCCGTCTCTCCAGGTAAAGCAGATGCGCCACTGATCATTAATCCCGATGCTGTGCTGTCCAACTCGGTCGCCTTTGAGCTTTTCCAGCTTGTTGGCCAGAGGTAATCTTAAGTCAATCAGGTTTCTTGCATTATTTATCATGCGCAACTTCCTCAATGCAACCTGCTGAATATCACCTGGCAATTTGCCGGAGCACTCTCGCTTATATATTTTCTCTGTTTCCTTGTTCTTAAATGATTTTACCACTATGAATGGTATATAACGCCAAGCGTTAACAGAAGCTTACGTAATACATCGATATTTATTATATATCAGGTAGTTAAAGAATGGAGCGGGCGACGGGATTCGGACCCGCGACCTCCAGCTTGGGAAGCTGACACTCTACCACTGAGTTACACCCGCATTTCAATGAGTTACGTGCTATTATAACACAGACTGTGACTATTTTGTGACTTAAATGTGACTTAAATTGTGACAAATTACCTTTTTAACTCTCTCTGTTTATTCTGAACTATACAATTATCCAGGACAGTAATGCACTGCCTCAGGCTTTCAGTATGGTGATGAGCATACCGCTGAGTCATTTTAACGTCCCGGTGGCCAAGAAGCTTTGATACTGAATACAGGTCAACGCCGTTTTGTATCAGCCTTGTAGCAAAAGTGTGCCTGAGGTCATGAAACCTGAAACTCTCGATTTTGGCCTTCTCCAACACCTTCCAGAATTCGCGTTGCAGGTTGGGACCTGATATCCTTGTACCGTTACCGGTATGAAAAACATATCCGGACATATTCACAATCTTGCTCTTGGAAGTCAATAAAGTAAAAAGAGTTTCAGACATTGGGATCGTCTTGGGCTCATTCGTCTTCCCCTGCATTACGGTAATTGTCTTCCTGAATAAATCAATGTTCTTCCATCTCAGGGTCAGGATTTCACCCTGTCTCATCCCGGTATGCAGCGCTACGGTAATGATCTCCGGGAGCTGCCCGTGAAGGTAGCTTTGAGAGGCAGGCAATAAAGCCTCTTCTTCATCCTGAGAAAGCCAGCGCAATATCTGGTTATTGACCTTCGGTTTTTTCACATTCATACAGGGATTGTGAATTACCCAGCCCCATTCTTTCATTGCCAAATTAAACGCATGTGAAAGGCAGTTCATCTCATGCAGAACTGTCTGCGGCGCCATGCCATCCTTAAGTCGCAGACTCTTATAGTCCGATATGAGATTAGGGGATACCTGATCCAGTGAAA
>JBEKJD010000128.1:0-8601 GCA_050011415.1 Dissulfurispiraceae bacterium
TTATAGAATATTTCCACAGACATTGGAATTATTACAACAACATTGCTGAACTATTTTCCTTAGAAACACCGATAAATCAACAGAATAATATATTGTTCCACCTGGCATAACGCTTGCTTTAAACTCTTAAATACAAAGAAGGAGGCAATTGATATGGCTTTAATGACGTGGTCCGACAATCTAAGTGTCAATATTAAAGAGATCGATGATCAGCACAAGAAACTTGTAAGCATGCTTAACGAACTGCACGATTCCATGAAAGAGGGCAAGGGCGCTGCTATGACAGGCAGCGTGCTTAACGGCCTGATAAAGTACGTATCAACACATTTTGCCACTGAAGAAAAGTACATGAAACAATACTCCTACCCTGAATTCCAGAAGCACAAGGCGGAACACGATGCGTTGACAAAACAGGCGCTTGATCTGCATAAGCAGTTCCAGGAAGGTAAGCCCGTACTTACTTCCGAACTTCTGAGGTTCCTGAGAGACTGGCTGTCTAATCATATACTCGGCACTGATAAGAAGTACGGCCCGTATCTTAACAGCAAAGGAATTGTATAAAAAGTAGTGAAAAGTGAAGGGTGAAAAGCGAAAAAAACTCTTTTTCGCCTGTGAGTCTTCTTTCACTTTTCACTTTTTTCTATTTTTCGCCTGCCTCACGCATCACTCCTGCTTTCGTTCCAGGGCTTCAATGCCTAAATGAATAAAATTCCTGTATAATACAAATGTTTCACAATCATAATCTCATCATATAGACAAAAGGTGTTATGAGGAATATAGTTCTGACCGGTTTTATGGGGACAGGAAAAACTGCGGTGGGAAAAATATTATCTCAAAAGCTGGGGTTTGTCCTGGTCGATTCAGATACCGAAATAGAGAAAGAACAGAAGACCACTATAACAGATATTTTCAAGCGGCTCGGGGAAGCTGCATTCAGGGATATTGAATCCAATACAATAAACAGGCTTTCCTCTTTGATAAAAACAGTGTTGTCAACAGGCGGCGGCGCCGTGTTAAGAGCAGAGAACATGGAAGCGCTCAGGAAAAACGGGATTATAGTCTGCCTGTCGGCATCTCCTGAGACGATATTGAGGAGGACAAGCAAGAACAAGAACAGGCCTCTGCTTGAGACCGATAATCCTCTTCAGACAATAAAAGAATTATATGATTTCAGAAAACCTTATTATGAGAAAGCGGATATAATAATTGATACCGACAATATGAGCCCGCTGCAGGTAGCGGAGGAAATAATAAGACAGGTAAAGGTATAGGCAAGGGATTATGGAGAATGTTACAGTAAGCCTTGGAGATAGAAGCTATGATATAGTGATCGGCAGCGGCACTCTTTCAGGCCTCGGTGAAAGGGCGGCACGCTTCGGCTTCAGTCCAACCATTGCGATTATAAGCAACCCAACGGTTTTCGAACTCTACGGCAAAGAAGTCGTCGGCTCCCTTGGCAAGGCCGGATTCAACTGTTTCAGCACGCTTGTCCCCGACGGGGAGGAGTATAAAGACTATTTCTGGAGTTATCACATTCTGAGCGAGCTGCTGAAAAACAGGCTCGACAGGAATTCCTGCGTTATCGCGCTGGGCGGAGGGGTGATCGGAGATATTACCGGTTTCGCAGCTTCTCTTTATATGCGCGGTATCCATTTCATACAGGTCCCTACAACTTTACTTGCGCAGGTCGATAGCTCCGTGGGAGGCAAGACCGGCGTGAATCACCCTTACGGCAAAAACATGATCGGGACCTTCTATCAGCCAAGGCTGGTATGGACCGACAGCAGCACTCTCAGAACACTCCACGCAAGGGAATTATTGTGCGGCATCGCAGAGATAATAAAATATGGTGTGATATGGGATGCAGGGCTGTTCGGGACGCTTGAAGAAAAGCGGGAGGCGATACTCAATCTGGACCATGAAATCCTGCACTATCTTATAAAGCGCTCATGCGAGATAAAGGCCGAGGTGGTGGTGAAGGACGAACGGGAGTCCGGTCTCAGGGCGGTCCTGAATTACGGCCATACAATCGGTCATGCAGTGGAAACTGAAACAGGGTATTCAAAATATATGCATGGCGAGGCCGTCGCCATAGGCATGTGCCTGGCGGCACGACTTTCTGCGGCTATGGGAATCATGGAGAGTGCTCACGCCGACAGAATAAAATCAGTTGTCAGCGCCTACGGCCTGCCCTGTGAATTGCCAAAAGACTTAAATGGTGATAAACTAATTTCGCTTATGCGTATGGATAAAAAGGCGATAGCCGGCGAAATGAAATTTATACTCCCCAAAACCATAGGGAATGCTGTTATCCAGAGGGGCATTGACCTGGAAGTATTAAAAAGGATATTGTGACATTGAAAACAATACTTGTTGTTGATGACGAAGCGGATATTGTCGAACTCGTCTCTTACAATTTAAAGAAAGAAGGTTTCGGCGTGGATGTCGCATATGACGGCGAGACAGCCCTGAAAAAGATACGGTCCGGACCTTTTGATCTCATAGTGCTCGATCTTATGCTTCCGGGAGTGCAGGGACTTGAATTATGCAGGATGATACGGAATGATCCTGCTGTGGCTGCCACTCCGATTGTAATGCTTACCGCAAAAGGAGAAGAGGTGGACAAGGTCCTGGGGCTGGAGATAGGCGCTGATGATTATATGATTAAACCTTTCAGCCCAAGGGAGCTTGTTGCCAGGGTCAAGGCCATTTTGAGAAGATCGGAACACCAGAAGACTGCGCCGGCTGATGAGGAGAAGAGGACCGGACAGTTCCTGAAAATACGGGACATCAGTATCGATAAAGAGAAATACCTCGTCACTGTCGGTGAAAAGCACCTTAAGCTGAGCGCCACCGAATTCAAGCTTCTCCTTTATCTCTGTGAGCGCCCTAACAAAATATACAACAGGGAGCACCTCCTTGATGCTGTATGGGGCGACGATGTCTTTGTTGAACCAAGGACAGTAGATGTCCACATCCGGAGGCTGCGCACAAAGATTGAGGACGACCCCAACAACCCCAAGTACATAAAGACGATGAGGGGAATCGGCTACTTTTTCGAAGGGTAAATGGGAACGCCGGTCATCGTTATCCTCTCGATCATCATATTGTTTTTTGTCATCTATGTCATCCGCATGCGCCTGTCTGTCAATGCAATTTCCAACCTGCTCCAGGATATTTCCTCAGGCAACCTTAACGCGCGGCTTTTCACAAACAGCTCGGGCAAACTGGATACAATTGCCCGGGACATTATCGCCATCGTCGAGAAAACAAGTTTGCGGCTCGGTTATGCCGAAGCTGAGATGCAGAGGATGGAGGCCATACTAAGGGGCATGTCGGACGGTGTGCTAATAACCGACGCGCATGATATGGTAATTCTGGCCAACAGGACCTTTAAGAAGCTCCTTTCGGTAACCGAGAATATCGAGGGGAAACAGATTATGGATGTCGTGCGCAATGTGCAGCTCATTGACATTGTGCGTAAGGCCCTGGAGTCTTGGGAGATTATCTCGGATGAAATTGCGGTAACGCGGGGCAACAGGGAAATATTTCTCATTGCAACAGCGGTGCCCATTTACAGTGAGGACTCTGTTCGGGGGATCGTCCTTACACTGCATGACATTACAAGGTTGAGACAACTCGAAGAAGTGAGAAAGGATTTTGTCGCCAATGTGTCCCATGAGATCAAGACGCCGATAACCGCGATAAAGGGGTTTGCAGAAACATTGCTCGATGGCGCGCTCGATGATAAGGACAATGCAGCCAGGTTTCTTATAATGATCAAAAACCACAGCGAGCGTCTTAACAGCCTTGTTGATGATTTGCTCGCGCTGTCAGGAATCGAACTCGGGGATGTCAAAATCAACAAAACGGAAATCAGCCTTGAACAGGTAATCGATACCGTTTTTATGACGCTCAAAGATAAGGCGGACAAAAAGGGACTTTATCTGAGAAAAAAATTGCCCCAAAATGCTCAGGTCTTCGCCGCAGACAAAGACAAGCTTATTCAAATTATAATCAATCTCGTTGATAACGGCATCAAATTTACCGAAAAAGGCGGCGTGACAGTAGGCGTCGATGAAACCGGGGGGAGAGTGGCCCTTTTCGTTCAGGATACCGGTATCGGGATCCCCCCGAAATACCTGAACAGGCTGGGGGAGCGGTTTTACCGCGTTGACAGCGCACGGTCCAGAGAATTAGGGGGTACCGGTCTCGGACTCGCCATCGTGAAACACCTGGTAGGCGCTCACGGCTGGAGCATGAGGATTGAAAGCGCGTACGGGAAAGGAACAAGGGTGAACGTCATTATTGACCGCTATTTATAAGCCGTAAAATCCCCAGGCGTATCATCCGGACAGCTATAGCCGCAAGCAGGAGTGAGGCCAGCCGCGTAATGACGCGAGATCCATTGACCCCGATTTTTCTTATAATAACATCAGCCTTGTCAAATATTAACCAGGCCAGAACGAGATTTATAATGAGCGAAAGAATAACCGGGAAATACCCGTAATTCCCCACGAGTAAAAGGCACGTTGTCAGGGTGGCGGGACCTGCCAGCAGCGGGGTGCCGAGCGGAACAACACCGGATGCCGTTGAAACCACTGTTCTTGCGTTTCCTGCAGTCAGCACGTCTGAAATCGAAATAACCATCAATAATATCCCGCCGGCGATCATAAAATCTTCAACCAAAATGCCGAGTATCCGGAATACCGCCCTTCCCAGGAAAACAAACAGCAGAGTGATCAGCAGTGCGGTAAGGACAGATTCCCGCGCTATCCTCTTTTTCTCATGCCGCTCTATGCCTTCGGTCATCACAAGATAAAAAGGCAGCACTCCGGGAGCGTCAATGGCGACCATTAGAGGGATGATTGTCAGGAGGAATGGATCCAATATAGTCATATAACCCATTGTATTCTGTTCAGGGGAAAGAAGCAACTACACGTGTTGGACCGGTTGTATTCTGCAGGTTAGACCATAATTTGAGTCTTATTTGCCGACCAGCAGGTTATTCAGCGTATCGCTCAGTTCCTGAAGCTTGTAGGGCTTGGTCAGCCGCGCATTAAAGCCGTAATTATGATAATCAGATACGACAGAGTCATCTGAGAACCCACTCGATACAATCGCCCTGATTTTCGGATCCACTGCAAGGAGCCGCTCAATAGTCTCTTCTCCCCCCATGCCTCCACGGATGGTCAGGTCCAGAATGACAATATCAAAAGGATTGCCTGACCCCATAGCGGCTTTGTATTTCTCGATGGCTTCTTCTCCGTGTTGCGCTAACTCCACCTTATGCCCAAGCACCCTAATCATTTCTCCGGCAAGGTCCCTTATCATTTCTTCATCATCCATGAGCAGTATTTTCCCCTTTCGAACAAAGGGAGAAAGCCCAGGAATCTGCGGGGTCTCTTTTTCTGCCTGAATTGCAGGAAGATAGACATAAAAAGTAGCGCCCTTGCCTATTTTTGATGAGACATGAATTGCCCCACCATGGTTTTTGATGATGGAATAGCACGTTGCCAGTCCAAGCCCGCTTCCCTTCGCCTTGGTCGTAAAATAGGGATCGAATATTTTCGGCAGGTATTCCTCAGGAATACCTATTCCACTGTCCTGAACAGAGATCTCCACATACTTCCCTTCTTCCGGGAGTCGGGGGATCCCTTTTTCTCCCGTCAGCACGTTCTTTCCAGCAATCACTATTGTGCCGCCCAAGGGCATAGCCTGTTCGGCATTGAGCACGATGTTTTGAATCACCTGCCCGATCTGTCCTTCATCTGCCTCCACATGCCAGAGGTCTGTGTCGAGGTTGATTCGGTAACCAGATCTGGAACCGCTCAACGCGAATCTCACCGAGTTATCGATTACTGACTCGAGAGGAATCTTCTTCTTGAGCGGTTTCCCACCCTTCGAAAAGGTCAGAAGCTGTGTGGTCAGGTTTACAGACATATGCAGCGCTTTCTCTGCCTGTTCGAGCATGGCAAGGGACCGTTTCTTGTCGTCGAGAGTTATCTTGACCATAGAGATATACCCGAACACACCCTGCAGCAGGTTGTTGAAATCATGGGCAATGCCACCTGCCAGCGTCCCGATTGCCTCAAGCTTCTGGGTCTTCAGGCGTTCCTCTTCAAGAAGAAACTTTTCCGTTATGTTTTGGACTGTCTCGATCACCGATGTAAAAGCGCCTGAGTTGTCCTTTATCGGAAAAGCCTTTGTCTCGACATATAAAATATCGCCTTTAGCATCTGGATGCCTGTGGAGCGCTGCACAGGACTCTCCCTCATCGAACGCTCGATGGACAGGGCAGTCTTCTCCCTCCTCAAAGCATGGCCGAAGAGATTTGTGCGAGATTTCGTAGCAGTGCCTGCCGATGACATCGTCGAATGCAATGCCGTACTGCCTGCAGTATGCCATATTCGCAGTCACTATCCGGAAATCCCGGTCGATAACGATAAAACATTCGTCCACAGTGTCCAGAATACGCCTGATGAACTGTTCGCTCTCCCGTAGCTTTTCCTCGGCACGCTTCCGCTCTGTCAGGGTCTGGTCGAGCTGCATCACCATTGCATTGAACGACTGGGAAAACTCCCCCATGAATTCTATCCGCTGCGTAAAATCCCCTGAAGCGATCCTATTTGTCTGCCATGTGATGTGTCTAAGATTCGATTGCAGCGTCTTGAGCGCACCGCCGATATATCCCTTAAAAGGGACCTCCCTTGACAGATCACCATTAGATGCGGAATACAATAAATCCCTTAGCGATAAAAGGCCGGCATAAAGGGTCTGAAGGGAATCAACAGATGAAAATCGGGCAGGGACAAGGGGAGGCTCAGCGAGCGTCATAGTATCCAGTAAAAGCTTTGAAACTTCCTTAACTATCTCTCGCTCTCTCTCAGACAGCATTCTCCGAACCCCGATATACGCAAAAGGATAGTTGAGTCATTTAACGACTTCAGCCGTAAACCGGCATGTCCTGTCGCCGGTACACCAGCAGTCAACTTCTTTGACCTTATATGCCTTGCCGGTAAAACTTTCAAGAAGCCCGGAAATAAACCCTTCATCATAGGTGCATATCCCGTGACCCAACTCAGGCAATCCTGAACAGTCAAGGTCTTCAGAAACGGTCAGAATGAAGTACCCCTTCGGGATATCCGCTTCTTCAACACGCAGTATTCCGATGCCGAGCTCACGAAGTGTCTCCTGGAGGTTTTTTACGAAACCGCTAAAGTCTTTAATGCTCGAAAGGGCCTTTTTGTAAAACTCGACGCCAGCCAGTTTGCCTGCTTCATAAAAGATCTGATCTGTTTTTTCCGTTCCCAGGTGCTGTTCGATAACATCCCTGAAGGTAAACTGCATGAGGCGATACACTTCGAGGCGTGTGTTTGGTCCAAGATTGGGGCGACCTAATGCAATATCTCCCAAAAGGTCCCATGAAAATTTGTACCTTCTTTCTGTCATAGTAGCTCCCTATTATAAAAAGGTGGTATTAGCCAACCTGAAAGTGAATACCCATTTTTTGTTCGTCTCAGGATTCTTTGAATGACATCTTAAGTTCGTATACCCCGGCTTCAGCTCTCCTTTCAATAACAAAGCCCATTTTTTCAAAAAGCATGAGCATGGCCTTATTCTCCATAAGCACCTCAGCTGTAAAACCATAGAGGCCATCTTTCTTTGCAAGGTAAGTCAAATATGCGAGCAGTTCAGTGCCGACACCCTTTTTCTGAAAGTTGTCGCGCACTACAAATGCAGCCTCGGCTGTATGTGAGGCTTCATCTATATGATACTGGCCCACTCCCACGATCATTTCCTCGCCGTCTTTTTCTATTACGGCAAGGACCAACATTTCCCTTGAATAATCGATGACCACAAATTGTTGGAGACGGTCATGATGCATATCCTTCCTCGTTGAAATAAACCTTTGAGACATAGACGTGTCGGAGAGTGAATAGAAGAAATCTTTCAGCAGGTGTTCATCATTTATTTTGACCGGTCTCAAAAACAGCCTCAGGCCGGTCCTCGTAGTCCTGTATGTCTCTATCTTTTCCGGATATGCGCCCTTTTCCCCGGGGATAAAGGCCTGGTCCCGATAGATCAGGTTCAGTCTCTTCGCTTCTTCTATAAGCCAGGGACGGAACTTCGGGTGCGCTATTGCGATGAGATCCATGGCACGCTCCCTTATGTTCTTGCCATGCAGGTAAGCTATGCCATATTCTGTAACAACATAATGCACATCGCCCCTGGTCAGAGTTACCCCAGCCCCCTCCCTCAAAAAAGGGACTATCCTCGAAACCCCGCCATCAAGGGCCGTAGACTGCAAGATCAGAACTGACTTGCCTCCCTGAGACAGTAACGCGCCGCGCATAAAATCAGCCTGACCCCCGATACCGCTAAAGAAAAACTTACCTAAGGATTCAGCGGTGACCTGTCCTGTAAGGTCTATTTCCAGGGCGCTGTTTATAGCTGCAACATTCCTGTTTCTGGCTATATTCAAAGGATTATTCGTATAACTGACAGGCCGGAATTCTATACCGGGATGATCATGGATATATTCATACGTCTCTTTTTTACCCATACAAAAAGCTGCGACTGTTTTATCGCGGTTGAGTT
>JBEKJD010000129.1:0-8576 GCA_050011415.1 Dissulfurispiraceae bacterium
AATTAGGCAAAGAGATGTTCTCAGTGTCTGAATGTGTTACCGGTAAATGTTCAGGTATTGTTGAGGCGGGCCGGCTGTTGGGCGTTGCAAAAGTGATTATCGGTTCCGCAAACATGGTCGGCAAGACATATTACCTGTCGCTGTCGCTGATAGATATTCATACAGGCGTTATTGAACGGGTTGCTGAAGACAAGACTAAAGGCGATGTTGATGAACTGATAGAGTCCACCAAAAGGCTGATAAAAAAATTATTGGGTGAAAAGGAAGGAGAAGAACAACAACCGGAGTCAATGATAATGGAATCTTCAAAACCAGCGAAGACAGGGGGAGAAGCATCAGCTGTTAATATGGAATTCGTCCTGGTCAAAGGCGGATGCTACCAGATGGGAGACAGTTTGGGTGATGGTTATGGTGATGAGAGACCTGTTCACGAAGTCTGCGTCAATGATTTTTACATTGGCAAGTATGATGTCACACAGGGGCAGTGGAAAGAGATTATGGGCAGTAATCCTTCAGAATTCAATCATTGCGGAGACAATTGTCCTGTTGAAAATATAAGCTGGAATGATACACAGGCATTTATAGGGAAGTTAAAGCAGAAGATAGGAAAGAATTATCGTTTGCCCACAGAGGCGGAGTGGGAGTATGCTGCGAGGAGCGGCGGCAGGAAAGAGGAGTGGGCGGGCACGAACAGCGAATCGGAGCTTGGGGAATATGCGTGGATCGATGTCAATTCAGGGGAAAGGACCCATCCTGTAGGACAGAGGAAGCCCAATGGTTTGGGATTATACGACATGAGCGGCAATGTATGGGAGTGGTGTCAGGATTTGTATGACGAAAACTATTATAAAAACAGCCCGAAGGACAATCCTGAAGGGCCGGAAAGCGGAACGAACCGCGTGCTGCGCGGCGGGTCCTGGTTCAATGGCGCCGGTTATACGCGTTCAGGAAAGCGCCTGTCAATCATTCCGGACTACCGTGACAGCAATGACGGATTTCGTCTTGTACGGACCAATTAGAGTGACGGTAAATGTCCTACCCTTTTAAAGAAATAGAAAACAAATGGCAAAACATTTGGCTCCAAAAGAATGCGTTCAGGGCTTCTGATGAAAGCGGTAAGCCTGAATATTACGTGTTAATTGAATTCCCCTATCCTTCAGCAGAAGGTCTTCATGTCGGACACCCCAGAAGTTTTACGGCGATGGATATTATTGCCAGGAAAAGGCGAATGGAAGGATATAACGTCCTGTTTCCTATTGGGTGGGATGCCTTTGGTCTTCCTGCGGAAAACTTTGCTATTAAACATGGAGTGCATCCGCGCGAATCAACAAAGAAGAATATTGCGAACTTTAAAAGACAGTTAAAGATGCTGGGGTTCTCTTTTGACTGGGATCGTGAAGTCAATACAACAGACCCGGGTTACTATAAATGGACACAATGGATTTTCCAGCGCTTATTTAAAAGAGGGCTGGCTTACAAGGCGGATATACCTATTAACTGGTGTGTTTCCTGCAAGGTGGGGCTCGCAAATGAAGAAGTGATCAATGGCGCGTGTGAACGATGCGGCTCGCCTGTTATAAAGAAAAATAAAAATCAGTGGATGTTGAAAATTACCGAATATGCCGAAAGATTGATAAGTGATCTGGATGAAGTTGATTACCTTGAGAAGATCAAAACTCAGCAAATTAACTGGATAGGCAAAAGCTATGGTGCAGAGATCGATTTTCCTGTGAATGATGACATCAACGTAAAAGTATTTACTACGAGGCCGGATACGATTTTCGGCGCAACTTATCTGGTGCTTTCTCCTGAACATCCCTTATTGGAAGAGCTTGCGAAGCGGACGCGCAATAATGGGGATGTTGAGATATATCGTGAACAGGCTAAATACAAATCAGACCTCGAAAGGATGGACCTTTCCAGGGAAAAGACCGGAGTGATGTTGGATGGAGTCGCTGCCCTGAATCCGGCAACGCAAGAGGAAATTCCAATCTGGGTGTCGGATTATGTGCTTATGGGTTATGGGACAGGGGCTATTATGGCTGTGCCGGGCCATGATCAAAGAGATTACGAATTTGCAAAAAAATATAATCTTCCGATCAGGGAAGTCATATCCGGCGGTGATATATCAACCGGGGCGTATGAAGGAGACGGGCAATTAATTAATTCCGGTTTCCTGGATGCTCTATCTGTGCAAAGTGCGAAAGAAAAAATCACGGACTGGCTTTCTGCTCATAAAATCGGTAGAAGCAAGATAAATTACAAGCTGAGGGACTGGGTTTTTTCACGCCAAAGATACTGGGGTGAGGTCATTCCAATGGTCCAGTGTGAAAAATGCGGATGGGTCCCTGTACCGGAAGATGAGTTGCCGGTCCTGCTTCCTGAAGTAAACTCCTTTATATCCGGGGAAGACGGGAGATCAGTGCTTGAGGGATTGGCCGGTTGGGTCAACGCGAAATGCCCGAAGTGCGCAGGCCCTGCCAGGCGGGAAACTGACACGATGCCCCAATGGGCCGGTTCATCCTGGTACTTTCTCCGGTATACTGATCCGGACAATAACCGGGAGTTTGCCTCCAAAAGAAAACTCGATTATTGGTTGCCGGTTGATTGGTATAACGGTGGAATGGAGCACACAACCTTGCATTTATTGTACTCCAGGTTCTGGCATAAATTTTTGTTCGACGAAGGCCTTGTGCCATCCAAGGAACCATACAAAAAACGGACGTCACACGGCATGATCCTGGGGTCAGACGGCGAAAAGATGTCGAAATCCCGCGGTAATGTAGTTAATCCGGATGATATAGCCGATGAATTTGGCGCTGATGTATTCAGGACATATCTCATGTTTATCGGCGCTTTTGATCTGGCCGTGATGTGGAATACGGATGGACTTGTCGGTATTTCCAGGTTTTTGAACCGGGTTTGGAGCAGCATGGAAAAAATTGACGCATATATTTCACCTGACGCGAAGGACCTCAGGCTCATGCATACAACGATCAGGAATGTTTCTGAGAGAATTGAGAGAATGCGTTTTAATACAGCGGTAGCTGAAATAATGTCATATACCAATGAAATTTCGGCAAGGGCCGCAATTCCGAAAAAGATGTTTGAACTCCTCTGTGTCCTATTGTATCCATTTGCTCCGCACATGACCTCTGAAATGTGGGATATGGCTGTAAGTAAAGATGCGGGCGTAATGGACCATGAATGGCCTGAATATGACAGTAGCCTGATAACCGATGAGACTGCAACCATCGCAGTCCAGGTGAACGGTAAATTGCGTGGTACTGTTGAGGTTGGAAAGGGAATGTCCCAGGATAATTTGTTTAAGCTTGTAATCAATGACGTGAAGTTCAGCAGATTTATCGACGGAACTAATGTCAAAAAAGTAATTTACGTTCCGGACAAGTTGTTGAATATAGTTGTCGGAAAATAATCATGAGTTAACATCCTGACACAGCCTTAATATTCCTCGTCGAGATACCAGGGAACATTTATAACAACTATCCTGCGGTTCCCTCTTAAAAGCAGTAATGCGGTGAGCAGTTTTGCCCTGTTATTGTGCAACATCCGTTGATGCCAGTGCGCTTCTACCAGTGTAGGGATAATCAGGGCAATTTTCCGGTCATTATATTTTTTCTCAGTGTCAAGGATATATTTGTAAATCGGAGTAATGACCAGTCTGTAAGGTGACTTGATAACTTCAAGCTTTGGTATCGGGAGTCCTGTTTTTAGGCATGGCTCTTCTGCATATTCCTTCCACTTTGCGGCCAGACCACAATCGTCCTCATCATAGTCCACATGAACAGCCACAACATCCTTTGATATTGTGAGTCCGAAACGCACAGCTTTTTGCGATATTTTTGTCCATTTTTCCATAGGTATTATCACAAGTGGTGAGTTCAGGTTCTCTGTTGGCAATATGCCGGCCCCGGATGTTTCTCTTTCCACCCTGGTATAATGCCTTTTTACGGCTATCATTACTGCGAGCATAAAAGGAATCAGAAGCATGACGATCCATGCCCCTTCAGAGAATTTTGATACCATGACAACAACGGTCGTAATAGCTGTAGCAACTGCCCCGATGCCATTGATTATGATATTTCGTGAAGAATGTTCTCCGCCGGTTTTTATCCAGTGAAAAACCATGCCTGCCTGAGACAGCGTAAAAGCAAGAAAAGCCCCTACTGCAAAAAGCGGGATAAGCCTGTCCGTTATTCCGCCGAACAGGACCAGGATTACCGAGGATAAAAATATCAGTATAAAAATCCCATGAGAATAAACAAGCCGCCTCCCCCTGTTTGCAAACAGCCTTGGCATATAGCCATCCTGCGCCACAACCTGGCAAAGTCTTGGGAATCCGGCAAAAGATGTATTTGCCTGCAGCGCAAGTACCAGGAGAATGGAGATAATTGTAACATAATAAAATACTCCTCTCCCCATTGTGGCCCGTACAAGTTGTGAGAGTACGCTCTCGTAGCCTTTTATATCGGGATTGGTGGCGCCGATTTGATACGCATTGCACAGATAGGCTATACCTGCCAGAAGCAGTATCAATATAACAATAATGGTTGTCAGTGTCTTTTTGGCGGACTTTGCCCTTGGCTCCCTAAACGCTGTTACTCCATTACTGACAGATTCAACGCCTGTCATGGCAGTGCAGCCGCTTGAAAACACTTTCAGCAGAAGCCATATCCTTATGGGCTCTGTTGCACCGGTTAACGGCCTCGGAATAGCCTCAACCGGCACAGGATGTCCGCCGCACACTATTGTCTTGTATATTCCTGTTATTATCGCAATTGCGAGACATAACACAAATAGATATGTTGGGACCAGGAAGAATGCCCCTGTTTCCCTGGTACCGCGAAGATTTACTATGGATATTATTGCCAGGATTACAAGACAAATAGTAAGAATATGAGGCTGCAGAGCCGGAACAGCCGACACTATTGCGCCAACACCGGCAGAGATTCCGACTGCCACCACCAACACATAGTCTATCGCCAGAGCTGCGGCAGCCAACAAACCTGAATTCGCCCCGATATTCTGGCTTGCCACGGTGTATGAACCTCCGCCTGACTGGTAAGCATCAATAGTTTGACGATAGGACAAATATACAATGACAAGAAGTGAAATTATGCATAAGCTTATCGGTATAATATAATGTATGCCGATCAAGCCAAGCGGGATGAGCAATGACAGCGCAGCCTCAGGGCCATATGCTGCTGAGCCTAAGGCATCAAGACCAAAGATAGGGATACCTGTAGCCGTCCCTATTTTTTCTTCTTTATCATCTTCATTGGAGAGAGGTTTCCCGAACAGAAAATTGATAATATTTTCCATTTATTGCTCCTTTGTATTAATCAGCTCCGGGTATTGTACCATTTATTGGATTTTAATCAGGCTATAAGCATCACCAACACATAAGAGACTTTTCGCTATCTTCAAGCAGTGCTGTATCTTCACTCTCATAAGTCAATGTGATACAATAAATGCAACGAGAAACTATGGAGGAGTCCATGTCACATACATATTCTGATGCGGCGGCATGCTGGAAGGAGTTGATGTCGAATCCGTCTGCGGACAGGGAACTGCTTGCAGAGGTTGAACGGTTTGCGAGAGAAAATACTCGTCCTGCGCAAATAGTTTTCGGCACTTCGGGATGGAGAGGGGAAATAGGCAGCGACTTTACATTCAACAATGTTCGTATAGTCATCTCGGCAATTATCGAAATGTTCAAGACCGGCGATGGGCTCGTTATGCAGGCCCTTGGAGTCAGGAATTTCGATGAGATAAAGAAACGCGGTATCATTGTGGGGCACGATAACAGGCTGCTGGGTCCGGAATTCGCCATGGAAGTCCTTGGGTACCTTCAGAAGGAAGGCATCAGGACATGGTACGCAGGGGAGGCCCCGACGCCAGAATTCTCAGCAGGTATTGAAATGCTGCACGCGGCATGCTGCATCAATCTGACGCCGTCTCATAATCCCGCCAATTATTCAGGCTTCAAGTTCAATCCTTCGGATGGAGGGCCTGCGGGCGCTGAGATTACTTCAAAAATAGAAGAGATTGCCAACAGAATGATGGGGGATGGCGCGATACTTCCCTCCATAAAAACCGGACCAGTTGAACATGTGGACCTCACGGGTTTGTACAAATCTTTTATTACCGGACGCGGAACTCTGGACCTTGAAAAAGTTCGTGCGTTCATAGACAGCGCTGACTGTACTATCTGCATTGATAATGTCCACGGCGCTACGCGGGGCCGCATTGAAAAAATCCTCGGCCCCAGCAGCAGGATAGTTTACCTGAGAACTGAAGACAATGTACTTTTCGGGGGTATTGCACCTGAACCGTCGGAGAAAAATATGGAAGGAGTAGAGCGCGTTTTGGGGAAATGCGGCAGTTTTTTGAAATTGGGGGTCATTATGGACCCTGATGGCGACCGCATCAGATTCAGCGACGGCTCTATGCAAATACCGATGAATTACTTCGGAGCAATGGCCCTGCACTTTTTGCATGTATATAAAGGGATACCGGGTGTTGCTGCCAAGTCTGTGGGAACAAGCAATTTTGTGAATGCCATCGCGGAAAAACTCGGTGTCCAGGTGCGAGAGGAAAAGGTGGGCTTTAAGAATTTCAGACCCTATTTGCTTCAGAATGCAAGAGAAAGAGCGATAGTTGCCTTTGAAGAATCCGACGGCATATCGGGTTACAATAATACCCTGGAAAAAGATGCGCTGTTCGGACTGCTTCTCGCCATTGAGATGATGGCGGTCACCGGCAAGAATTTGAGCGCATACCTTCATGAACTGATGAATGAGTTCGGACATTTTTATCCTGACCGCTCCGGTATCGCTGTAGACCGCGCGCTGGTAGGAGAGCCGCTGGTGCGGAAGCTCTCGGTTATAAAGGAGCTATACAAGATAGGAACTGTCACGCATATCGGCGGTGAAACCAGGACGGTAAAGGACATGATAACGGTAGACGGTGTGAAGGTTGTTTTTGATGACGGCTCATGGCTTATGATAAGGCCCTCTGGAACAGAGCCCAAAGTCAGATTTTACATAGAAGCGCGTACAATACAAGGCAAGAAGGCTATTTTTGAAGCAGCCGAGCGAATTGCCAGGGAAGCACTGTCGGTTTCGTAAAAAGTCCATATGCTGCGTTCCACCCCAGCAAGTCTGCGACTTGTCGGGGACCCCGGACGTTGCGCTGCATCCCTCGTTACTCGCACCCCAAAAGACTTCGGCTTTTGGGGACCCCGTGCGGCGTACGGAAAGTACGCCTCATTCCTCGGCATTTGCGCGCCTTGCCTATGAACTTTTTACGAAACCGACCTTCTACCTTCGAGGGATTTTGCGAGGGTTACCTCATCTGCGAATTCTATATCGCTGCCTATGGGCAGGCCGTATGCAATTCTCGATATAGTTACATCGGACTGTTTGAGCATGTCAGCAATATATTGCGCTGTCATTTCTCCTTTTGTGTTCGGGTTGGTAGCGAGAATTATTTCCTGAACGCCCCCGGCCTGTATTCTTGAGGCAAGCTCCTGTATCTTTAACCTGTCAGGCGTTATTCCGTCCAATGGTGAGAGCGCACCGAGCAGCACATGATAGAGGCCATTGTAACTCCTTGTTCGCTCCATGGCAAGTATATTGCTCGGCTCTTCAACCACGCAAATTCTACTCCTGTCCCGTGAAGGGTCGCTGCATATTTCACAGGGCTCGGAAGCTGTGATATTGAAACATATCGGGCAGAACCCGGCTTTCTCCTTAACATCAATGATAGCATCGGCAATGCCTTTAGCCTCGCTCGCAGGCATAGTTAGTATAAAGAATGCCAGCCGCTGGGCACTCTTCCTTCCAATGCCGGGCAATTTGGTGAGCTGTGAGACAAGATTTTCGATTATCCCCTGTGTCAAGTTATTTTCCGAAAAGATTACCCAG
The DNA here is from genome assembly GCA_050011415.1 of Dissulfurispiraceae bacterium. Lineage (GTDB taxonomy): Bacteria > Nitrospirota > Thermodesulfovibrionia > Thermodesulfovibrionales > Dissulfurispiraceae > JADFXI01. Next base: position 7,950 of record JBEKJD010000129.1, read on the forward strand.
CCCGCCCATGCCGGGAACTTGCAGGCCCATCGTGAGTTTCGACATTTCTTCGTTCACCATCTGCTGCGCCCTTCGTAGTGCTTCGTTTGAAGCGGCAAGAATTAAATCCTGAAGCATCTCAACATCTTCGGGGTTCACCACATCTTTTTCTATTTTTACAGAGACCAGCTCTCCCCCGCCATTTGCCACAACGGTTATCATTCCGCCGCCTGACGTAGCCTCAACAGTCCGTTTCTTTGCCTCCTCCTGCATTCGCTGCATCTCGGCCTGGAGCTTCTGGGCCTCGCGCATAATATCGCCAAGCATTTTTTTAGACATTATTCCCTCCCTTTAAAATAAAGGTTTAGGTTTAGGTTTAGGTTAAGAATTTCTTCATTTCTTAACCTCAGCCTCAACCTTAACCTTTTAGAATTTTTATTTTGTTTCGTTTTTTATTGGTAAAACATCGATAATCCTTCCTTCAAACAGTTCAAGAGCGTCTTTGACAACGGGATTCTGCAGGGCCATCTCTTTGAGATCTTTTCTGGTCAGAGACGACGATGCCGCGGTTTCGACAGAGACTGATATGCTCATGCCGGATAGATTGTCCAGCAAGCTCTTTATCATCGGCAGGTTCTCGATCACCGA
>JBEKJD010000130.1:0-8542 GCA_050011415.1 Dissulfurispiraceae bacterium
GCATCAACAGCTTCTCTCACGTCAACAACTGATATCACACAAAATGAGGCGGTATCGCAGCTGATGTCTGATGTCGGCATATCAATTAAAATGCAGTATTCATGCTCCGGTTCCGGCGCATGGCCTTCAGATGCGCTGACTGCCCTGGTAAACAACTTCAAATATAACAGCACCGCAAGCTTGATGAACAGACAGAATTACACCGCGACCGACTGGATGAACGCTATAGAGTCCGAACTGAATGCGCCGACACCGAGGCCTATAATGTTCAGCATCTATGATACTTCTTTCACGGTCGGGCATGAGGTGGTCATAGACGGATACCAGAACATAGGAGGCACCGACCAGGCCCATATCAACTATGGATGGGGAGGGATGTCCGACGCATACTACGATATAACAAACAACTGGACGGATTACTCATCGTTTATCAACTGGTCAGCTAATGGGCAAGAACTGCTCATCGGTATACAGCCCCTGTCTTTCACCTTGACTGTGACCGATAACTTGAACGTGACCGATAACGGCAACGGGGCGGTAACGGCCAGTAGCGGAACGCTTTCATGGAGCGGCAACACGGGGACCGGCTCCTATTACGGCGGACAGCAAGTCACGCTGACCGCGACGCCGCAATCCGGATATACCTTTGCCGGATGGGGCGGAAGCTGCTCTGGTACCGGGACCTGTCTATTGGCGATCAACAGCAATGCAAACGTGACAGCTGCCTTCAATGCCAACGGCACCACTTATTCAATATCGGGGACTGTCAAAACTTCTAATGGCGCGCCAATGGCAGGTGTTTCAGCGGCCTTGAGCGGGAAAAAGGCAGGGACGACAACCACGGACAGCAACGGAAACTACAGTTTTACAGGACTGCCTAATGGCTCATATACGATTGCATTGAGTCAAATAGGATATGTTTTCGGCCCGTCAACCTCGGTCTTATCGATAAACGGAACTAATGCGACCGGACAAAATTTCACGGGGACTCCAACAGTTTATACTATAACCCCGGCTGCAGGAGCTAACGGGAGCATAACTCCTTCAAGTGCGGTGTCGGTAGGCAACGGCGGGAGTCAGTCATTCACTATTACCCCGAACTCAGGATATTTTGTTGGGTCTGTCAGCGTCGACGGCATATCTGCCGGGGCCGTCTCAATGTATTCTTTCAATACTGTGACGGCGAACCACAAAATTGCAGCCACATTTACCAACACCTATACTGTGACGCCGTTGGTTGGGGCAGGCGGTTCGATAAGCCCCAGCTCGGCTGCGGTAAAATATGACGGGACCACCAAATTCACTGCAACCCCGAACAAGGGCTATCACGTATCATCAGTTACAGGCTGCGGCGGGACATCTGTTTCCGGCAGCGCCTCTGTTACCTCTCCCGTAGCCTATACGACCGGCGCCATCACATCCCCCTGCTCAGTGACTGCGACTTTTGAACTTAACTCATATTCTGTCACGCCGTCGGCTGGGTTGGCTGGGTCAATGGTTCCTGCAACGGCGCAGACAGTGGACTACGACAGTACTGCCACGTTTGAAATAGTCCCGAATATCGGCTGTCACATAACCTCGGTAAAAGGCTGTGGCGGGACTGCTTTTGCCGGCAGCGCTTCCAGCACCTCTCCCATCTTTTATACAACAGGCGCTATCACAGCCGCCTGCACGGTGACGGCCGGCTTTGAGATCAACACCTATCAGGTCACATCTTCGGCCGGGACTGGCGGATCAATCAGCCCTGCCACGAAGACGGTGAACTACGACGGGAGCGCCAAATTCACTGTTACCCCGAAGACCGGCTATAGCATAGCCTCGGTAACGGGTTGCGGCGCCGGGACGCTTGTCGGCAACACTTATACAACGGGAGCCATCACATCAACCTGTTCAGTGTCCGCCACCTTTGTAAACGGCGGTCCGGTCAAGATCACATCATCAGCAACTACAATAGGGACATCATCATCAACCACAGGCGGGACAATAAGTCCCAGCCTGGTTACGGTATATTCCGGCGGGGTCACTTCGTTCACTGTGACCCCGAAGACCGGCTATAGCATAGCCTCAGTGACAGGCTGTAGCGGATCGCTTGCCGGAAACACTTATACGACCGGCAACATTACATCACCCTGCTCAGTGTCTGCTGCCTTTCAGATCGCCACCTATAAGGTTACACCGTCGGCGGGCGCCGGCGGGACAATGGGTCCGGCAACGGCGCAGACGGTAATTTACGCCGGGACCACTTCCTTCACAGTAGCCCCGAATAAGGGCTATTACATAGCATCGGTAACAGGCTGTGGCGGCAAGGCCGTTGTTGGCAGCGTTTCCTCGACCTCGCAAATCACTTATACGACGGGCTATATTACGTCTGCTTGTTCAGTAACGGCAACGTTTGGTATAATCCAAACCCTTACCATAAATAAAGCCGGCTCCGGCAGCGGTAGTGTTACAGCCAATTCCGGGACGATTACCTGGAGCGGAAGCACCGGCACGGCTTCCTACATCAGCGGCACAAGCGTAAAGCTCACGGCTGCCGCTGCTTCCGGATCAACATTTACAAGCTGGACGGGTTGTGACAGCACGAGCGGCAAGACTTGTACTGTCTCAATGACAGCGGCAAAGAATGTTACGGCATTGTTTGGGACCTGACCGGGGCGTTGCCGATTAGAAATATGATAGCTCTATAATTTACTTTGCTGAAAGTATTCAAATATCTTTTTAATAAAAATCTCCTTAACAGCCGGATCATGGAGCCGCTCGTCATCTTCCACGGGCAAGAGGGGCAATGAGTTCATCAATATTCGCGCAAATATTCCTGGGCCTCTACCCCCCAAAAAGTCTTGTGACTTCTTGGGCTGCGGGCCGTCTGCCTGCAATCCGGAGGGGGTGCGGATTTCTATATCCCGCACGCCGCAACTGGGAGACTTGCCTTTAAAAATAAAGCCGCACAGATCCAGGCGCTGAAGAAAATGTATTTTTTTTTGCGACCATTCGACTAATCGCTCCGTATGGTCAATCCCGGTATGGACCGTAACAAGGCGGGGCCCATCGGGTCCTTGTTCGAGCCGTATGGCCTCCCTTGGCACAGGAAGGCCGCATTCGATCTCCGGGCAGACCGGGGCCCATTCGACGATTGGACCGAACGCGCCGGTCAGATAACTGTCGAGTTTGTGCAAACCGTCATAACGTACTTTTTCGCCCAACAGGCACGAGCTGATACCGATCTTTATGCTGCGCTCCATGGTAATATGATACAATTCCTTGACATGGAGAAGGAAGCTGACTTAGTGCTTCGATTCATAAATAAGGTGTTGCACCGATCAATGCGGGCAGGACCTGTTATTGCGGGTCTTGCGTTCTGCCTGTTCATGCTTGTAACACCCGTTGTCTCGTATCCTGAAAATCCACAGATTCAGGAGTATGAAGTTAAGGCCGCATTTCTGTTTAATTTCGCCAGGCTTACAGAGTGGCCACCGAATGCATTCGCCTCGCCTCAGAGCAATTTTGTAATCTGCATCCTTGGAGGCGATCCCTTTGAAGGCAATCTCGAGCCTCTTATGAATCGGACCATAGGCGGCAGGAAAGTGGTTGTAAAACGAATCAGCAATATCAATGAGTCCATAGCCTGCAATCTTCTTTTTATAGCCTCATCGGAGAAGCGTCGCCTGCCTGAGATAATCGCGCATGTCAGAAACAGACCCATTCTTACTGTCTCGGACATGGATGGTTTCACTGAAGAGGGAGGCATGATCGCTTTCATTATAAAAGAGGGCAGGGTCAAATTCAGGATCAATTTAGACGCTGCCGGGATGACAAAGCTTAATATAAGCTCTTATCTTCTCGAGGTTGCGGAAATTGTAAGGGGAAAAAGAATATGAAAATGGGTAATGCGAGCATAAAGAGCAAATTAACGATCATAAACTTTTTTTCGATAGGTATTGCCATAACGATAATGTGCATTGCCCTTTTCATATATGAACTGAAGCAGCACAGGGCGGAATTATTGACGGATACGATATCGCATGCCAGGGTTATTGCGCAAAGCAGCCTGTCTTCCATTATATTTTTGGATGAAAAGAGGGCCGGAGAAACGCTCACCAGCCTCCGCAATGTTCCCGAGATCAAGCAAGCCGCTATTTATACGAAAGACGGCAGGATTTTAGGCATGTATGCCGGCAAGGGTATTCGCGACTTATATTATCCAAAACAGCAGCCTGAAGGGTATGACTTCGGGAAAGACTATCTTATGGTTTTTCACCGGGTTGTCCTGGACAATGAAACCATAGGGACTATATACATTCGTGCCAGCTTTGAAAGAATAAATTCCAGCTTACAGAAGCTTCTCTACTTTATTGGTATCTGTTCAATCTCAGTCAGCGGAGTTGCGTTGCTCCTGCTGAGCAATTTACAGAAGGCCATCATCGGACCTATCTTCCACTTGTCGAATATAATGCGTAAGATTGCTGAGAAGAAGGATTATTCTGTCCGGGCCTCGATTGCTTCAAGAGACGAACTGGGTATGCTTGGAGAGGGGTTGAATAACATGCTCGAACGGATCGAGAAATGGAACACCGAGCTCGAGGAAACAGTGGCGTTGCGGACAGTGACCCTAAAACAGGCGAATGAGCAGCTGCGGGATGAGATCGCGGAACGTAAGTTCATAGAAGGCCAATTAAGGGAGAGCGAAGAAAAATTCAGAGTACTTACGGAGAAGTCGCTTGTGGGAGTATATATCCTGCAGGACGTCTTTTTCAAATATGCTAATCCCATGTTATCGCAAATATCCGGATATGCCTGCGAGGAGCTGATCCAGGGGCAGATTACACTCGGTGAGTTGACTTATCCTGAAGACTTGCCGGAGTTGGAGAGAAAAAGGATGAAACTGTTGTCGGGTGAGGTGACAGAGGAGCGCATGGAATTCAGGGCGATCAGAAAAGAGGGGACAATAATTCACGTCGAGGTTTACGGAACGGAGATAGAATATGGGGGGCATCCTGCCATTATGGGCACAGTGATAGACATTACCGGACGCAAGCTGGCGGAAATAGAGCTCAAGAAGGCCATGGAGGCGGCGGACGCGGCCAGCCGCGCCAAGACCGAATTCCTGGCAAATATGAGCCACGAGATTCGGACCCCCATGAATGCGATCATAGGAATGAGCGAACTCCTTCTGGATAACGAGATTGCCCCGGACCAGCGGGCACATGTTGAAGCTGTGAAAGAATCTGCGGATTCGCTCCTCGGTCTGATAAACAACGTCCTCGACCTCTCGAAAATAGAAGCCGGGAAACTGGAGCTGGAGAATATCGATTTCGATCTGCGCGGGGTGATCTATGCTGCCATCAACATTTTCTCGGCCCAGGTGATGCAAAAGGATGTTGTACTCGGAGTCAGTATTGATAGTGATGTCCCTGTGTATCTGAAGGGAGATCCTCTGCGCCTGCGACAAATAATCATCAATCTGGTAGGCAATGCGGTCAAGTTTACGGAAAAAGGCTCGGTGAAGCTTGAAGTGCACAGGGATGAGAGTGGAGAGAATGACTGCTTTATTGACCTTCACTTTTTGGTCAGGGATACGGGTGTCGGCATCGCAGGAGACAAGCTGCAGTGCATATTTGAGAGTTTTAGCCAGGTTGACGGTTCTACAACGAGGAGATATGGCGGAACAGGGCTGGGTCTGAATATAGCAATGAATCTGGTGAAGCTCATGGGCGGCGCAATTTGGGTCCAAAGCGAGGTGGGCAAAGGGAGTGTTTTCCACTTTACTGCGCGTTTTTCTCAGGGCGTTCCGGTCAAAGAGTTCCAGCCGGTGATCCCAAAGTTGTTTGCATACTCAACTTCATTGAAAATCCTCCATGTGGAGGACAATGTTGTGATCAGGAACTATGTGGCAGGCATGTTGAGGAAGACGTCTCATCAAATAAAAACAGCCGGCAACGGGAAAGAAGCGATAGAATTGCTGTCACTGGAAGACTTTGATCTGGTTTTGATGGATATCCAGATGCCTTATATGGACGGTTTAGAGGCAGCTCGAACGATACGGGACCCGCGTTCGGCTGTCAGAAATCACGACGTGCCGATAATAGCAACAACGGCATATGCTTTGAAGGGAGACCGGGAACGCTGCCTCGAAAGCGGCATGAACGATTTTATTGCAAAGCCTTTCACTATGGATGAACTTTTTGTAAAGATCGCCAGGCTGCTGCCCCAGGATGTGAGTAAAAAAGAAAAGGACGTATGCGTCATTGATCAGGCGTTGCTGCACAGGCTATACAGAGGTAATGAGGCCCTTATTCGCAAAATATCTGCTGACTTCCTCAAGAATGTCAGGCCAGCCCGTTTGGATGAGATACGGGAAGCTATCACTTACGGGGATTCTCATCTTGCCGACAGGCTGTCCCATTCCCTGAAGGGAGCTGCCGGGACCATCGGAGCTAAACCTCTGCATGATGCGGCACTGCTGGTCGAGATTGCAGCCAGAGAAGGCAATTTGGAACAGGCCCGTATTTTATTTGGAAAGCTCGAATATGAATTTAAAAGGTTGTTAACTTTTTTGGAAGATAGGAGTACAATACCACCACTATGAACGGAGTTCTGGAAAGGCGCGGCAAAATTATCCTGGTGGACGATGAGCCTCAGATATTGAGTTCGGCCTCTGCGATTCTGGTTTCCGAGGGTTTTGCCGATCCGCTGTGCATTTGTGACAGCCGCGAGGTCATCTCTCTGATGTCGGGGCAGAAGGAAGGGATAGCAGAGCAGTGGTTGTCCTGGACCTCCTGATGCCTCATGTTTCGGGCCAGGAACTTCTTGCGAGAATCACTGTTGATTTCCCGGGCGTGCCGGTGATAGTTATGTCGGCTGCCGATGATGTCGAAACGGCTATAGCCTGCATGAAGGCCGGCGCTATTGATTACCTCGTCAAGCCCGTGGAGGCCGACAGACTTGTTTCCACTATCAGGAAAACGTTTGAGTTCCACAACCTCAGGGGCGAGCTGACATCCCTGAAAGAGTATCTTCTCACGGATGTCCTGAAGCACGAGGACGTATTTTCAAACATCATAACCCGAAGCAAAAAGATGAGGTCGATCTTCCAGTATCTAGAAGCCGTAGCTCCCACTCCGCATACGGTCATGATAACAGGGGAAACCGGGGTGGGCAAGGAACTTGTAGCACAGGCGGTGCACCGTTTAAGCGGAAGAAAAGGGGATTTCGTCGTGGTGAATGCTGCGGGGCTCGATGACACAATGTTTTCAGATACCCTGTTTGGCCATACTAAAGGCGCCTTTACCGGCGCTGAGCAGTCGCGCCGGGGACTTATAGCGCGGGCGGAGAACGGGACGCTTTTTCTTGACGAGATAGGAGATTTAAGTCCTTATTCCCAGGTGAAGCTCCTCAGGCTGCTGCAGGAGGGCGCTTACTATTCCCTGGGTTCCGACTCGCCGCTGAAAAGCAGCGCCAGAATAGTAGCGGCTACTAACAAGGACCAGGAAGCCCTGGTCAATGGTGAAAAACTCCGCAAGGACCTGTATTATCGCCTTTGCTCCCACAGGGTACACATACCTGCTTTAAGGGAGCGGCCTGAAGATATACCGGCGCTGCTGGATCATTTTGTGGAGGTTGCTGCGCGTTCGACTAATAAAGCCAAACCGGTTCTCCATCCCGGACTGGCAAACTTTCTTTCCAAATACGATTTTCCCGGAAATGTCCGCGAGCTTGAGGCTATGGTTTATGATGCTGTAGCGCGGCATAAATCCGGAATGCTTAGTATGGGTGGGTTCAATGAGGTTACTACTCAAAAAGGTCCTGCTGTAGATGAGTCCGTCACGCTCCGGAATATTTTCGGCCATTTCCCCACCTTTGACGAAGCCGAGGATTATCTTATTAACGAAGCCATGAGGCTTACCGGTGGAAACCAGAGCGCAGCCGCCTCTTTTCTCGGTATTACGCGTCAGGCACTAAACAGACGACTGAAGAAAAAACCCTGAAATCCCGTATCTAACTGTCAATTTTTGTTGCTGCCGGCAAGAAATGCGACACCCTGTCTGTATTCCTCAACTCATTGATTAACATCTTTTTATTATCGTATAAGCTATAGCTGTCAATATTTGTTTACAATCATGGCATGGATGTCATAGTCTTAAACAGAAGATATCTCTCTGTTTTTTAAGGATATTATCAGGACAATAAAGTGGGTGTATTTTTTGCATTGAATCACATTGATATGGATTAAAGTTTCAAAAAAATGAAGTTAACGAGGGTATATATGTCGTTAGAAGATTTAACTGCAGTATTGGTTGACGATTCGGAATACAGTCTTTCTTTTATCGAGGAAGTAACAAAGATGGTCGGTCTGAATGTCCGGAGCTTCTGTTGCCCTTTAGAGGCATTGAATTACGTGAGAGCGAATTCTGTAGACATGGTATGCACGGACTTCAAGATGTCGAAAATGGATGGCCTCACCTTTATGCGAGAAGCCCGCAAGGTGCATGGTGATATCCCCGTTGTCATGATAACAGCGGAAACCAACGCGGAGGAACTGAAG
>JBEKJD010000131.1:0-8525 GCA_050011415.1 Dissulfurispiraceae bacterium
AAGGTTGGTCTGGTCGGCTATCTCCTTTATAACAGTGAGGATGTCGCCTATTTCCGCGACACGGGCATTAAGGCCTTCCACGCGCTGGGAGAGGGCGGAAGTTTCCTGGTTAACTCCTATAACTGTCCCCTCCGCGATGTCTGCCATTCCCTTCCCCTGTTCAGCTGTGATTTTAGCCTCGGTGGAACTGCCGGTTGCCGTGGAAGAATTGTCGGAGATATTGATAATTGTCTTGATCATTTTATCGGCGGAATCGGATATCAGCGAGGCCTGATCGAACTGTATCCTGGTCCCCTCGGAGGCATTGGCCGCCATATGTTTCAGAACTTCCACCGCCGCTATCACCTTTTGTGATGAAGAAAGTATGCCGTTGATCATACGGTTGAATTCTTTGGCTGTTTCGTTCAGCTTTTCCGCCAGCAGACCGAATTCGTCCCTGCTCCTGGGCTCTATCCTCACGGTCAGGTCTCCCTCGGCAAGCCTGCCCGCCGCATGTTCAATGCGGAGAAGGTCGCCCACCACATAAGCTCCGATAAACCAGTACGATACGCCAAAGGCAAGGGAAAATACCACCACGATAAAAACTCCCATATTGATGGCAGTATGCCTAATGCTCTCATTTATATCCTGTAAGCCGGAAGTAAACTCTTCCCGCGACGACCCGATTATCTCATCGGAAATTCTCATGAACTCCTGCGCCCTCGGTGTCTGGACGTTTTTGATCACATTCACCGCCTCTTCGCTCTTGCCCTCCCTGGCAAGCGCCATCAACTCGGTTTGCAGCGTTGCGGTAAAGGGGCCCCACGTCTTTTCTATCTCGAGCACTTTGTCTTTGTATTTGCCCTCCTTGAGCTTAGCGATGATATCGTTGCATTTGCTGATATTCGAGGAGATGGCGTCTTCGACCGCTCCGGTGTCATGGGACAGTATCCCCCATAAGAGAGCAGACCTTATGCCGTTTATGCTCGACTTCAATTGAGTGATGGCCTGTATATCATTCTCCATGGACATCATGGCGTCATAACGGGCCTTGATCTTGAACGCATGGAGGCCGATGCCCCCCAGGATGGCGGCAATCATTATGCTCATGAAAATATATCCGAGAAGCACCTTTTTCTTTATCCCCATGGCCAGAAGCATCTGCATTAATGAATTCATTTCCGGCCTCCCACGGTTCCTGTGACATAAAAAATATCAATAAGATTCATGATTCTCAGCATATTGTAAAGCTTGTCGTTTTCCGCCTGGAGTGAAAGTCTGACCTTGTCCTCATGGGTGAGCCTGAGGAGAAACCCTATGAGTGCTGAATTGATGGATGGGGAATCCTTGATTTTCAGTGCAATGGCTTCCGCCCCGTTGTCAGCCATCTCCTTCAGTATTTTCTTTATCTCAAGATAATCGGCGATAGTCCTGATATCGCCTGTTACCGTCACCGCGGACGGCCCTTCAGAAATTATGTTCATACTCTGCCTCCTCCTTAACTAATATATAATGGCGTCCTTTTGAAGATTGTCACTTCATTGCCTTTTTCATTGAAATAAATTTCATCCACAAGACCCTTAACTATTTTTATGCCCCTGTAGTGAAGGAGTTCAATGTCCCTGACAGACTCTTTAATCAGGGAAGTGTCGAAACCATTGCCCTCGTCGGTTACCGCAGCTCCAAGAAAAAATATCCCGTTTTCATCGAAAGAGGAGATTTTCACTTGTATCCTTTTATCAATTGTCGACTCCAGCCCTGAAAGATATTCTTCATACAAACCCTTCCTGACAAGTTTCTGTTTCGACTTCCACCCAATATTAAGCGAACCGTGTTCATAGGCGTTCATAAGCAGCTCTGTAAGTGCCGTAATGAATTCAGTGACAAAAATGGGCTCGAACCCCTTTTCGGAAAGAAAGCCTTCAACCTCAGATCCCATCACAGCCACTTCGGATAACCGGGCCATTATTGAAAAATCTCTCGACCAGAGCGGAGCCGTGTCAAACTTCCGCAGGAAAATCATGGTAAGGTCATCGTCGGGACCACCGGTCCTCTCGCTGAAGCTTTCATAAAGTATATTTTTGAAAGGAGCATCCCTGAAATCAGTCTCCATATAGGGCTTGTATTCCGGACTGTAGAGCCCATCACTGCAGAGGAGAAGTTTCCTGAAGCCGGACATATCATGCCTGTCCATAACAATGTTCTGGTCAAAATTCATCAGGGGCAGGTTATTGGGGCTGATGGCGCCGACGCTCCCGTCCCTCTCCAGGAGAAACACCGGCGGCATGGAGAAATTGGCGATATCCATAACCTCGTTCCTGAAGTCCAGGAGAACAAAGAGACTGCATATGGCTTCGTCCTGAAGCAGTTGTTTCTTAACAAAAGCGGCATAATCGTCCACAAAGGCTTTGAAAGAGAAGCCTCCACCGGCGATTCCCTTTTCTATGGCGTGGTTGCCGAAGGCGGCGGCAATAGATGTGGTGACAAAAGCTGAGAGTCCTTTCCCCGTAGCATCAGTTAGATGGAGCAGTATCCTGTCGCTCCCGACCTTTCTGACCGTATAGAAGTCTCCTGACAGCACATCAAAAGGCTGATAACGTATATTGACAAGATACGTGCATATGCCGCCGTCCCTGTCCACGACGTCCAGCTTTTTGTAGTATAGATCATCCCTTATGAAATTCTGCTGTTTCCGGAGCGCCATCCGCTGCTGGAGAGCGTGGTACTCCTCTTTGTATTTCAGCAGGTCCAGTTTCTCCTTCATGGTCTTAAGATTCTCGAAAATCACGCCGCGGACAGCCGCCTCAACAGCGTTCAGCAGCGTGTAGACCGTAAAAGGCTTAGCAATGAATTGCGTGATCCCGATATTTATCGCCTCGGCAAGAACAGCGATGTCCGCATGTCCCGTGAGAAGTATGACCGGCGCCTGTGGGCTGATCGCCCTGATCTCCCTTACCATATCAAGTCCGGTCATGCGCGGCATAAGATGGTCGGTTATCACCAGATCGGCCCTGCCGTGTCCGAATTTCTCCAACCCCTCCCTGCCGTCGCAGGCAATGTCGACTTTTTTGAAGAGACCTGAAAGTGCCGCGTTGATGAATTCTCTGATATCCTCGTTATCCTCGACACACAAGACAGTGCACTCACTCGCGATATTCTTCAATTCTGTCAAACCGTGTTGTTCCATACCAGTACAGTCATTCAACCCAAAATCATTTTAAGCTCATCAGCGACGCTCTGCATTTCGCCGGCGTTCAGTCCGATTTCGCGCAGGCTGTTCTCATGGCGGAAAGCCCACTCGGAGACGACGCTCGCGAACTGGTAAGACGTAAGTTCCAGGGAAAGAGCTGTGAACTCAGAAACATGCAGAAGGCCGAGCAGTTTTCTTGCCGCTGCATCCTTCAGAACTGTTATGTCTGCGTGGTGGTGATGCAGAATGACCTCTGTCACGCCCGCGGGCAGCAGCCATGATTTAGCCATAATGTATCCCATAAGGCAATGATTGGTATTAAAAGTGCTGTTCTCATAACCAACCACTGTCTCGAACCGTTCTGAAAAAGGCTCTCCGGATATTCCTTCCAGCGCCTGTGTCATTGTTTTAACATAACTCGGGAACCTCCTCATCATCAACGTCATGCCGCAATCGTGAAAGAGCCCGGTAATGTAAGCCTGCCCGCCGATAGCGATCTTCAGGTCCTTCGCTATATGGGCTGCTACCGCCGCTACGTCCTGCGAATGCTTCCAGAATTGGTCGAGGGGCAGTTTATAGGGGGCAAGCGCCTCTTGCAGCGCAGCCTGGAGTACGGCAATATAAAAGTTCCGGACGCCGATCAGACTCAGGGCGTGAAGAATGGAGTCTGTGCGGCCCATGCTGAAAAGCGGTGAGTTGGCCACCTTAAGCACTTTCGCCGAAAGCGAAACATCCCGCGCCACCAGATCCGCTATTTTCCCGAAGTCGGCATCAGACCTGTCCACCTCTTGCCTGATGTCGAGGACAATGCCGGGCTGCGACGGGATACCGACACTCGCAGCAATGGCTTCGGCCCTTTTAAGCTCATCCTGGGGGATAGCCATGTTGACGTTTGTTTCCATAATGGAACATTCTAACATTTAGCTGCGGTCTGTAGCATGATCATGAAGCGCACCCCCTGCCCCGCATTTTGGGCGCACAAGCTGCCGCAATTGATATCCTATGGCGCCTACTATTTCTCCCGTGACCGCACATCGAGGTATTATGCATTCGTCTTCAGCTATGAGCATATTTCTCTTTTCCACAAATAGCTTCACTCTGTCTTAAACGTAACGACCACTTCCGTTCCTTTATCAGATCTGATTTGAAGTGTTCCATTCAGTTGTCCCGTTAAAACATTGACAAGCTGAAGTCCCAGGGTGCTCGCCTCCTTATAATCAAAACCTTCCGGCAGGCCTACTCCGTTGTCTTTGATTGCCAGCGTGTACGCGTGGTCAGTCTTTGAAAAATTAACGCTTAATACGCCTCTTCTATTGTCAGGGAAAGCGTGTTTGAAGGCATTTGTGAGCAGTTCGTTGATTATAAGGCCGCATGGTACGGCCGCTTCCAGATCAAGTTCTATGTCCACAATGTTGATTACCGTAAAGATTGCGTTAGTGTCTATACGGTACAGGCTGATAATCTCTGAAATTATCGACCTGATATAGTCTTCAAAATTAATGGATGATAAATCCTTAGTCTGATAGAGCTTTTCATGAACAAGGGCCATCGCCTTGACCCTCTGCTGGCTTTCCTCAAAGAGGGCTTTCACCGTAGCATCCTTTATTTTTCTGGCCTCTAAAGAAAGAAGGCTTGACACAACCGCCATATTGTTTTTCACCCGGTGATGGATTTCCCTGAGAAGGGTCTCTTTTTCAGCCAAGGTCCTTTTTAGCTTTTCTTCCGCCTGTTTTCGTTCAGAGATCTCCGTATGCAAAGCAGAGTTAGCGCCGGACAATTCAGCAGACCTCTTGTCAATCTCAGTCACCATCTTATTAAAAGCCAGGGAAAGCGTTCCGATCTCATCTTTTGTCTTGATGCTCAGGAATCTGTCATCCCCTGTTTCCTGTGGAAGATTCTCAATATGCCGGGTGAGAAATTCAAGAGGTTTTATCAAATGTCTTATGATCAACGAAATAATAAAAAATACCGCAATGATGACTATAACAGCAATAATTAAAAAATACCGTCCTGCCACCTGGATAGGACGATATGCTTCAGCTTGCGGATAGTTTACAAGCAGGATCCAGTTTTTTGCCTTCATCCGCCTGGAAGAAGAAACCATCTTTATCCCGTAGGACGTCATAGTATCGTCTGTACCCTCAAATCCCTCTATGGCCCTGTCATAAAGCCTGTTCAAACCCGGAGCCTGTTTTGTCAGTATCCTTTTCTTGTCAGGATGCATAATCAACGTCCTGTCCGCGGCAGTCAGGTAGAAATAACCTGCCTGGCCTATTTTTACAGTGCTTAACCTGCCCAGGAAGTTATCTCTCATAAGGTCGATGCTGCCTGCCAATATGCCTGTTATTTTGCCTTTGCCGTCAAATAGCGGCGACGTGAATGCGATGACCGGGTTTTTATGCGGCATCGAGGACACAAGGGGGTCAGAGATGTAAGGCTTTTTTGTTTTAAGGGTTTCTATCATGTACTCGCGGAAAGAAAGGTCGAATCCCCTTTTACCGGGAGTATATGGCGAGTCAACAAATATTTTGCCTGATGGTGTGAATAAAAAAAGATGACTGTCAAACATTGTGTGCAAACTCGGCGCGTTGTCAAGAAATGCCTGCGCCTTTTCAGGATGTTGCATTATGTCCGGAGGAGCAGTTTTTGCAACTGCGATAAGATGCTGCTGAGCAGTCAAAAGTTTGCTGTCTATTTCATCTGCAAGTGATGAAACCATGAGGAACTGCTGCTTGGCTATAGTTTCCTTTATGGATTTTTTGTAGTGTGAAAAGGCCAGGAGCGCAGTTAATAAAAACATAGTAATGACAAAGACCGAGACTATTAGCGTGAATTTGGCTTTTAATTTCATAACGGCTCCATAGCGGCCTGAAGACCCTGTTATTTGTGTTTCTTACCCCAAACATCTTTATAATATTCCGGATACAGTTTTTCCCCGCAATCAGGACAGATTGCATGACTGAACAGGGCCTCGGAATGTTCGCTTATGTAGGTTTCTATTTGGTTCCAATACCCTTTATCATCACGAATCTTTTTGCAAGACGCACATATCGGAAGCATACCGCTTAACAGTTTGACCTTCTCAAGGGCGTTACGAAGCTCCTGTGTAAGTTGTGCCTTCTCCTTGTCGATCTTCGACTTGTACAGGGTCACTTCTATGGCTATCTGTAGTTCTTTGGAGTTGACAGGCTTCAGCAAATAGCCATAGGGCTCTGTGATCTTCGCCCTTTCAATCATGCTTTCCTCAGAGTGTGCCGTCATATAGATTATTGGGATATCATACCGTTTATTTATAATATCTGCCGTCTCTATCCCATCCATCTTACCCTGAAGCTTTATGTCCATAAGTACCATATCCGGTCGCACTTTCTCTATGCCTTCAAGCGCTTTCTCTCCTGATGTATAAATAGCAGCTACAGTATGCCCCATCCGCTCTAAAGCACCTTTTAACTGCAGGGCAATTATGCCTTCGTCTTCAACTATGAGTATGTTTTTGTTCTTTGCCATGGTTATTCCAATCTTTTATATGTCAGCCAAGACCTGGATCTGTCATCGCAGGAAATAGCAGATGGGCCGGCGGTCTCGACAATAGTCTTATACGGCAACAGATTTATTCTTCGAAACAGATTTCCAGAAAGAAACTTCCCGCACTGGTATCAAACGGTATGCATATGATTTTTCCGTTTGTTTTATGAAATACCGTGTGGGCCTTCCCCGCTATCATTGAAGGGATAGCCATTTCGAATTTATAACCTTTTTCTGAAAGTATTGCCTTGGCGCCTCCGCAAATCATATTGGTAATCTCACCAACGCAATCCACCAATTCGTCGCTGATTTTTTCCGCCTTCTCACCCAGCATTTGAGAGTATATATGCAATATGGCAGGTTCAGTAAATGTTATTGCCAGACTCCCCTTGGCCTGCTCACCTCTCATCCCAACAATACCGGTGACATCACCTTTTGCGCTTTTGTCACTTTTCAGAAAAGGTTTGCCGGGTTTTGCGTCTGTCCTGGCCATTGTTTTCATCACATTCATAGTGCTGATTAAAAATGGATTCATAAACTCTACATTCATACTTCCCCCATCTGCCTGTTGATTTTTTTAATCACTGTTTAATTAAAAGATTTCGGATAATGCTGCAATAAGTCTCTGTCAGAATGCTCTGACAAGAATACAGCTTTGGAATATCTTAAATTCAATCTCAGCATATTTACCTTGAGTTGCCGGACCTGTATTCCCAAAACGTTCATTGCCTCCACACTGTCGCTAAGTCTGTCGAACAGTGCATCGAGGTTCTCTCTCAACGAGTCACTATTCTTTTTTATCTCACTCCTTCGGAGCATAGACTCCTCTATCAGGTGTTTATATTGTTGTTTTTCGTTTTCAGACAGTGTTGCAATATAGTCTTCCAGTCTCTTATATCTCATTTCGCTCCTGATGCATTCTGAATTAAAAGGCCCGCCACTTTCCGTCCCCTCCTGTCAGAGGGTTTGGCTTTGGCAGTAAATAAGATTCTTTTTTTTATTCTTGATGGTATCACACAAAATTTGTAGCAATATCCATGCCGAATAATACCAATTGATATTGCAAGCTATTTGTCTCATTACTCCAATCAAGTTTGAAATTTATACAATGGCAGATTGGAATATCTGCACTTTGCAGTACCGCCCGGTCACCCTGGCATGTTTAACCTGATTAGAGGGAGGATTGGATATAATGCTGCTTGTGCGATAAGCATGGTTCTGTTGCAAAAAAAAAAGTTTTTCGACACATTACGCAACTTATTATTTTTCGCCGGTGTCATTGACAAAAAGAAGTGATAAAACGCATTCTAATAGCCTCAAATACACTCGACTGTGAAGACACAAGTTGGATTGGCTGGAGAAAATTAATTTCAGGAGTATCCCGCTTTTTGAAGGACTGAGCGATCTCGATTTGGTCAGGCTGGTACCAAACTTCGAGTTTATGGAGTTCAGGCGTGACGAAACTCTCTGCAGGCAGGGTGATGCCGGCGACGCCGCCTTCATCGTTGTTGAAGGAAAAGTCTCGGTGTCAGTGAGCGACTCGGCTGGGGAAAGCCGTGAACTGGCTATTATCGGACCGCTGGAGATGGTGGGCGAAATGTCCCTGCTGACCGGCGACCCACGCTCCGCTACCGTCTCGGCCCTGACAAATGTCAAGGTCTTGCGCCTGAGAAAGGAGCGCTTCGACGACCTTATCAGGAAGCATATTTCCTTTTTGCACCATCTGAACCGATTGCTATCAAAAAAAATATGGAACCGCAACTTTGCAGACTCCGAGAATGCCTTCCCCAGGCCGGGTGAAAGTCTTCCGGCAGCTGCAGTTCGGGGCCAA
>JBEKJD010000132.1:0-8470 GCA_050011415.1 Dissulfurispiraceae bacterium
GAACAAAGAAGAGCGCAATCTGCGTATTTTATGGCCGACCTGATAAAAACCCTGGACCTTCCTGCCGTTGTAGTGGCAAGGCCGGGATTAGGCACTCTTAATCACACGCTACTGACCGTTATGCATGCGCTTGAGATGGGGATAGAAGTGAGGGGAGTATTTATCAATACCGCCGGACCCGGCTGCAATACAATGGCTGAGCAGACAAACCCCGATATTCTGAAAAGGCTGTGTCCTGTGCCTGTACTGGGGGTAGTGCCTTATAGCGCGGCATTATTATCCGGGGCCGCAAGCGACGCTGCTGATGCTATTGCAGACTCCCTGAGCGATGAGGCTTTATACTCCATGTTGACATAGGGCCTTTTTTTTTGTTACGTTCAACAGCCTATGAAAACATTGGATGTGAACCGGATTCTTAAAGATCAGAAGGCCATTACAGCCCTCAATGCATTTATAGTCTTCCTTATAGTAGCCTCGACCTTATTCTTAACAAGGGATATAGTATCCATCGCTTTTTTATCCAAGTTAAAAAAAGTAAAGACTGAGAAAATAACTCGTCCTGCTGTCCGGCACAACCTGCTGGATTATGCAGCCATATTGAAAAACAATCCATTCGGGTTCCAGGGCGGCGAACTCACCATCTTGTCTTCCGCAACCGGCAGTCCGGCCCCTTTGATATCCCCAACCGATGTAATAGTCCTTGGCACTATATCCGGCAGGAGCAACTTAAGCTATGCGATCATTGCGGACAAGACAGGACAACAGGATGTTTACAGGGTTGGAGAGAATGTGCTTGGGTTCGGCAAGCTCGCAAAAGTCGAAAAAGACAAGGTGGTCATAAAATCAAACGGCAGAGACGTCGACATACCGCTGGCTGACATTAGCGTTGTCGAGGAGGCTAAAGCCTCAGGTACTGGACAGGCGGGGAACTTCGGGAGAAAAACCGGTGAGTCGTCATATCTTTTGGACAAGGCGAAGATCCAGCAGGCGATAGATAAGCCGGAACAGATTATGACTGACGCAAGGTTCCTCCCCAATATGGTAGATGGCAAGCCGCAGGGTTTTATCCTGAGAGAGGTAAAGCCCGGTGGAATATACAATAGTCTGGGCTTACAGAGCGGCGATGTTCTTCTGAGAATTAATGAGTCCAATATCTCCAACCCCGAATCCGCACTTCAGGCATTCAGCGCACTCAGGGGCATTGACAGGGTACAATTAGACATAATAAGAAACGGCTCCAATATGACCCTGACTTACCAGATCAGGTAGCGTTTTGTGCGTGCAGGAACAACGAAAAAATAAGACGCGGGGACGCGGCGATACTGGGACGCGGGGAAAAAGAGTAGTTTTGGTTTGTAGTTTCCCCGTGTCTCCGCGTCGTCGTGTCCCCGTGTCATTTATGTCTTCAGCGCCTGCGCTTGACGCTTGGCGCTCTTTTTACATATACTTACAGGGATGAGCAAATTCTGGAATGTTGCAGTCATAATTACCCTGCTTTGTCTGGCAGGGTCCACCGTCAATTCCTATGCAGAGGCGAAGAAGGCGCGCGAGGCCACGTTCAATTTTGTAGACGTAGACCTGGCGGCAGTCACGAAATTCGTCAGCGAGCTAACGGGCAAGAATTTCATCTATGACGAGCGGGTCAAAGGCAAGATAACCATAGTAGCACCGTCGAAGCTCTCAATTGATGACGCCTATAATCTTTTCACCTCTGTGCTTGAACTCAAGGGGTTTACCGTTTTACCTTCCGGAGTCGATGCCTACAAGATAATCCCCCTGTCAGAGGCAAAGCAGAAGGGGATACGTATTTCAAGGGAAGGCGAGCCTGTGAACGAAGGCTATATGGCGAGGCTCGTATCGCTGAAGAGCATATCGTCCGAGGATGCGCTGAAGTTTTTACAGCCCCTTGTCTCAAAAGACGGCTACATATCGACATTTGGGCCCGGCAACCTCCTGCTCGTTGTGGATTCCGGCCTGAACATAGAGAAGATACTTTCTTTGGCTGACATGATAGACAAGCCTTCGGTAACAGACCTGCCGGAAGTAATAGCTCTGAAGTATGCGAATGCCGACACTGTTGCCAAAGTCCTTGCTGAAGGGATAGCAAAAGCCAGGACGAGGGTTACGCCAGGCCAGCCGGTTGGTGCCGAAGGGGCCACGGCCATAGCCGACCAGAGGCTGAACGCCGTAATCCTTATTGGGGACTCCGCAGCAAGGCAGACAATGAAAGCGCTCATCAAAGCTATTGATATCCCTTCGCCTGAGGCCCAGGGGAGGATCAACGTATACATGCTGGAGAACGCCGATGCCACAGACCTTTCAAAGGTACTGGAAGGCATAGTCAAGGGCAGCCAGGCCCAGAGGGCCGCCCCTGGCGGAGTGCAGCAGGTATCTCCGTTTGAGATAGCCGGCGGCATAACGATAACAGCGGACAAGGCCTCCAATTCCCTGATAGTAGTGGCCTCTCCTACCGATTATCAGAATTTGTCGCAGATCATAAAGCAGCTTGACACAAGAAGGAGACAGGTATATGTAGAGGCGATGATCATAGAGGCCTCGATCAACAAGCTGCAGTCCCTTGGCACCCAGTGGAGGCTAACAGGGAAAGCAAACGGCCAGCCTGTGGCAATAGGCGGTTTCGGCACAGTTGATCAGACAGCGGTACAGAACATACTTCAGGGGATGGCGGGCGCAAGTGTAGGGGGTCTCGGGCGGTTTCTCAACATTCCCCTGACCACAACCGGGAGCGACGGCACAATCAGCACAAGCACCCTCACAGTTCCGGGCTACGCCGCCCTGTTCAACCTGAACGATTACAAAGACATGATCAAAGTAATATCAACTCCCCAAATACTGACCTCTGACAACAAGGACGCTGAAATCCTTGTAGGAGAGAATGTGCCGTTCATATCGCAGAGCCAGTCCAGCGTTGCCAACGCCACCAGCACCACCGGCACCCTGAACTCCGGGATACTGAATTCCATTGTGAGGCAGGATGTCGGCATAATATTGAAGATAACCCCTCAGATAACCGAAGGGGACCATGTCAAGCTCGACATATACACTGAGATATCCTCTGTGCAGAGCCAGTCCGACGCCCTTACCGTAAGCCTGGGCCCCACCATAACAAAGCGCTCCACGAAGACGTCGGTTGTGGTAAAAGACAACCAGATAGTTGCCATAGGCGGGCTG
This sequence comes from Dissulfurispiraceae bacterium, assembly GCA_050011415.1. Taxonomy (GTDB): domain Bacteria; phylum Nitrospirota; class Thermodesulfovibrionia; order Thermodesulfovibrionales; family Dissulfurispiraceae; genus JADFXI01. The sequence continues at coordinate 3,193 of JBEKJD010000132.1, forward strand.
ATCCAGGACAATGACGAGGACACCGTGACCAAGATGCCGGTGCTCGGAGATATTCCCATTCTGGGCTGGCTTTTCAAAACCAGGTCGGTCACAAAAGACAAAACCAACCTCATAGTCTTCCTTAACCCGCATATCATTAAAGAAGATGCAAGGCTTTCTGATATAACAAAGGACAAACAGAAAGAGTTTGAAACCAAAAGCAAAGAAAAATGACTACCCTCGATGTGATCAAGGACGAAGACGTAGAGCATAACCTCATCAAGGATATCCCGCTGTCTTTTGCCAAAGGCAATATGATCATGCCCCTTAGGAGAGAAAATGGATGCCTGCTGGCAGCGGTGGCTGATGACAGGGGCGCCCTTGCATTGATGGAGTTGTCAAAACATTACAGCCTCTCGCCGGCTCCATTGAGTGCTCCTGCCGGAGTTGTCATAGACGCCATCAACAGGTTCTACGGTCAGGTAGGTTCCGCCGAAGAAGTTATGGGCAACATAGCAGGCGAAGACCTTTCATCAGTTGCAACAGAGTTTGAAAAACCGAGAGACATTCTCGAGCTCACGGAAGAAGCCCCGATAATACGGCTTTTGAACGCGATCCTTCAGCAGGCGGTGAAGGAGCGTGCGAGTGACATCCATATAGAGCCTTACGAAAAGGAACTGGATGTCCGGATGCGCGTTGACGGGATACTGAGGCATGTACTGACCCCTCCGAAGATAATTCAGGATGCGCTTATCAGCAGGGTGAAGATAATGGCCAACCTTGACATAGGAGAAAAAAGGCTGCCGCAGGACGGCCGCATAAGGCTGCTTATCGGCGGCAGGGATATAGACATCAGGGTATCGACAATCCCCACCACATTCGGTGAAAGAGCGGTATTGAGACTGCTTGACAGAAAACAGGGTGTGATAGGGCTTTGGGAAGTCGGCCTCGGCAGTGACGACGTAAGCGCGATCGAAGAACTCCTGAAAAGGACTAACGGCATAATACTTGTTACAGGCCCCACCGGCAGCGGCAAGACCACGACCCTTTATGCAGCGCTTAACAAGGTGCATACCACGGAGAAGAACATCATTACCGTTGAAGACCCGGTTGAGTACCAGCTCACAGGCGTCGGGCAAATACACGTAAACCCCAGGATAGGGCTGACATTCGCATCAGGGTTGCGGTCCATACTGCGACAGGACCCGGATGTTATCATGGTTGGAGAGATCAGGGACGTTGAGACTGCTGAGATAGCGATACAGGCGTCTCTGACAGGCCATCTTGTCCTGAGCACTCTTCACACTAATGATGCCCCTTCAGCGATAATAAGGCTCATAGATATGGGGGTCGAGCCCTACCTTGTTGCATCATCATTAATGGGCGCCCTCGCCCAAAGACTTGTGAGAGTCATATGCCCTTATTGTAAAGAATCCTATACTCCCTCAAAAACAGAAAAATCGTATTTGGCAGATACATCATTTACGCTGACAGGCTCCGGCAAGGCGGGCAAACGGTCATTTAAACTCTCCAAAGGGAGAGGCTGTGACAAATGCGGCGGCCAGGGTTACCTGGGGAGGACCGGGATTTTTGAACTCCTTATCATCGATGATAAAATACGGCAGCTGATAATTGCAAAAGCGGATTCACAAACCATTAAAACCGCAGCAGTATCAGGCGGCATGAAGACCCTGAGGGAAGACGGGTTCGAGAAGGCGATGCAAGGCATCACAACAGTTGAGGAAGTTTTGAGAGTCACACAAAAAGACGTTCTGGAAGTTTAAATGGAGAAAAAAATTACGAATTGAGAATTAGGAATTAGGAATTGTGGGACGGCAATTACGAATTAGGAATTACGAATTAGGAATTGTGGAAAAAATAATACTATCATCTTTACACCTTAAATTCGTAATTCCTAATTCTAAATTCCTAATTGTCTTCCCACAATTCGTAATTATTAATTCGTAATTAAATGTATAATGCCGATATTTCAGTACAAAGGTTATAAGCCGGATGGTTCTTATGCGGCAGGGACCCTGGAGGCCGACGGACTTCAGGATGCCATATCAAGTGTTAAGGCTTTCGGAGTGTATCCGAAGGATGTCAGAGAGTATTCTCATAAAGAAAAAAGATGGTTTTTCAAAAGATACGATGCAACACTCCTGCCCTATATCTCAAGACAGTTGTCAACGCTCATTTCAGCAGGGGTGCCTTTAATCGATGCCTTGAGGTCCCTGTCTGAAGAAAACACGGGGTTCTGGAAGGGTCTGCTTATCGGTATAAGAGAAAGGGTGTCCGCAGGATCGACCCTTTCGCGGGCGCTGGAAGCACATCCAAATATATTCCCTGAATACTATATAAACATGGTTGCGGCTGGTGAGCAAAGCGGCAAGCTCGACATGGTGCTGTCCAGGATTGCCGGCTTTCTCGAAAAACAGGCCTCCATAAAGGGAAAGATACAAACAGCCATGATCTATCCCGCGTTTATGACCTTTGTGGGGTTTATTGTCATGTCATTTCTCTTCACATTCGTAGTGCCGAAAATAGTAAAGATATTCCAGGACACCAAAAGCGCCCTGCCCTTTGTCACCATCGTACTCATTTTTATCAGCAATATCTTCGTTAAGTATTGGTGGGCGCTTATCATCCTCGCTGCAGCGCTCGTTTTTGGAATACGGAGGTTGAGAGAAAAGCACCGGCCGCTGCTTGACGGATTAAAGTTAAAAATACCGGGCGGCGTTATTCAAAACCTTTATTTCGGCCGTTTCAGCAGGACTCTCGGTTTTCTCCTCGAAGGCGGGCTGCCGATGATTAAATCACTGGAACTTTCGGCAAGGTCTGTGGGCAATACTATTTTAGAAGGAAAGATACTGTTAGCCGCCAAGAAGGTAGTGGAGGGAGCGCGGCTTTCATCATCGCTTGAAGGGTTTCCATCAGTTCTCATTCAACTGATCTCAACAGGCGAAAAAAGCGGGACTCTTGGGGACATGCTAAATAGGGCCGCTGATTCCTATGAAGAGGAATTCGAAAGAAAAGTACAGAAGTCGCTCTCTCTGCTTGAGCCGCTTATGATCCTGCTCATGGGACTCGTCGTAGGTTTTATCGTGTTCGCCGTACTCCTGCCGATGTTCCAGTTGAACCAACTGGTCAAATAGTTTCGGCCGGCTGAAATATTGTATACTAAAAGGTGCAAATAACCACGGAGACACAGAAAACATAGATGACGCGGGGACACGGAGACGCGGAGATACGGGGAAACGGAGAAAAAATGACGCGGAGACTATGCGACACGGGGACGCGGGGAAAAAGCCTTGTTCAGGTTTGTAGTTTCCCCGTGTCTCCGTGTCCCCGTGTCTTATTTTTCTCCGCGTCTCCGAGTCATCCCGGGAGGAAATATGAAAAACTATAGAAAAAAACGCCTGGCTACGAATGCCGGTTTTACCCTGCTCGAAATAATAGTAGTGGTTTTTATTCTCAGCCTTCTTGTTGCAATCGTAGCGCCCAAGATAATAGGCAGAACAGACGATGCTAAAATTGCCGATGCAAAGGTGCAGATAAGGAACTTCGAGACAGCCCTCAAGCTTTTCAAATTAGACAACGGCTTTTACCCGACCACGGAACAGGGGCTTGACTCATTGATCAACAAACCTACAACAGGGCAAATCCCCGCAAACTACAAGGATGGGGGCTATCTTGAACAGAGGAAAATTCCGCTGGACCCGTGGGGCAATCCTTACATCTACGTATCTCCGGGCATTCACGGAGACTTTGATATTATAAGTTACGGCGCTGACGGCAAAGAAGGCGGACAGGGCAAAGACGCTGATATAACAAATTGGGACATGTAATTAGTAAGGTAATCAATGACACGGGGACACGGAGATGCGGAGAAACGGGGACACTGCAAAACGGAACAAGCCTTTTCGCCGCGTCCCCGTTTCGCCGCGTCACCGCGTCCGTCCTCTTAGCGAATGCGCTATGATGAAAAAATAGGCGGTTTTACGCTTATCGAGATGATGCTTGCAATGGTGCTGTTGGCTGTCATACTCGGCGCCGTATACAGCAGTTTCTCTCTTTCCGAAAAGGCCCTGAACGGGCTGGACTCATCATTGCTGGAGCTCCAGGAGTGCCGGAATGCACTGGACAGGATGAGCAGGGAGGTAGATTCGACCTTTTACAATTCGTCGGACACGAATTGCATTTTTAAGAGAGAAGACCGTGACATTTTCGGGAAGGAGACCTCCAGGTTCAGGTTTACCGCCTTGTCCCCCATCATCCCTGGGCTCTCTGCAATATCCTATTACGTTGTGAAAAAAGACAGCAAATTGACGCTCTACAAAAAAATATACAGCACGCTCAAACCGGGCAACTCCGACAATGGGGTCGATACTATGGACGGGGCCGACTCTTCACCAAATGCTGCGGGTGTTAACAACATATCCTCAGCCAACGGGCTCAATATTATGGGCGGGGCCGACTCTTCTTCAAATGCTGCGGGCGCCAATAGCGTGTCCTACAGCAACGGGACCGATATTATAGAAGGAGTCGACTCCTTCACCGTGGAAGCAGATAACAACGGCACATGGGTCAAGACATGGGATGCTTCTGTGACCGGGACGATCCCTGATAAAGTCAGGATCACCATCACTGTTTTAATGAAAGGCAAGCCTGTGACCTTATATGAAACGGTAACTCCAAAGATTGGGAATTCTTTATGATACGCAAGTCCGAAGGCATGGCTCTTGTTCTGACACTCCTCGTCGTCGCCCTGATTACAGCAATGGTCGTGGAGTTCGCTTACGGCGTTTATATAAACACAACTGCGCTCTACAACTGGGAGACCTCCCAGAAACTCTCTCTTGCCGCAAAATCGGCGACCAGACTTGCCGGCAAGCTCATATCCGACCAGGTTTCCCAGTTTTCATTCACCTATCCGGGTGTCCTTGAAATGTCGCAGAAGATCCCCTCTGAAGATCTTGACGGTATGATCGGGATCAGGATCGAAGACGAGAACTCGAAATTCAATCTGAATACGCTTGGCGGTCTCTCTGTAATTTTAGGCGCGAATAAAGATCAGGACCCTTACAATTGTTTCGTAAGGCTGCTGACGGCGCTGAAACTGAATACCGATATCGCGGACAGAGTATCGTACTGGATCGATTCGAGCACTGAACACCGGCCTCTATATGGACAGGTCGCGACGAAGAATGGAAAACTCGAAACTATTGACGAACTCCTCCTGATACCGGGGATAGACACGGACAGCTATGAGAAACTCCTCCCGTATGTTACAATATAC
>JBEKJD010000133.1:0-8382 GCA_050011415.1 Dissulfurispiraceae bacterium
GGTTTGCATCCGGCCATTACCGCATGCGTCGCCACCAACTCGACAGTCAGAGATCCCATCCTGGGAGGGACCTGTCCCAGGACCTCATCAGGCTTACGGCTGGTCCCTTTAAGCATTTCTCTGACCTTCTCGGGTGTGGGTGATACAAGGGGCAGGCCGAGTGACCAACCTCTTTCAAAAAACAGGGTGTTTATATCGTCACCCGTGCCTTTGAGCAAAAACGTCTCAGCCGGATAAGTTGGTTTCCAGGGAGGCATTTCAGCAACAGGTTTCCACTTTGTTGCAGCATTGAGGATTGCTGGAAAGGCATCCCTGGCCTTTTGCGTTATCTCTTCGCCCGGAATTCCACCCATCGGATGCGGCACAACAACGAAACTCATATCAGCCACACCCTGACTCATTGCAGTATCCTTAGACAGCCCGACAAACTCAGATGAAGCAATAGTAACAGTCGGGATTCCCATTTTTTCGAGATTAAGCTGGTCAACTACCAGCCACGAGGTGCAGGACCCTCAATCAGCCTGCCCGGCAATCACAATATCCGGCCTGAAAGCGGCCAGGCGTTGCGCCAGCTGCCTGCTCTTTTCGGGATTCTGACTGATTATTTTCAGCTCCGGCGCATCTTGCCAGGCCTTGATGATCTTGATATTCTTGACCTTCTCATTGAGGAGCGCTGCGATCCCGTCCATGAATTTATCCCCGTTCTGTTTTCCATTCCATTGAAGTACCACGGTCTTTCCTTCAAGGGTTGCCGGATGAGGATTGACCTTCATGGGTTCAATGTTGACAACACCCTCAGGATTAATCAGCCTCAGTTCACTGACTCCCTCCCCGGATAAAACAATAGCCGGCAAAACTATCAGGGTAACCAACAAAAGAAATAGACCAAACCATATGCAATCCTTTCTTTTCATGGCGACATCCTCCTTTACGATCAGGACAATCATTTTTCAACAGGATAGCCGGCTCTTATCCATCCCCTGATGGACGGATAAGCCAGGACCTCCACGTTATTGAATCCCATCTCTCTTAACTGAGCTGCCAGATCGGAACTGTCAGCCTCCCCGGGGCCGCAATCGCAGTAGATAATTATCATCTTGTCACGAGGGATTTGTCTGACATCCCACTGGGTCAGTTTCGCAGTCCATGGTAAGGGGATAGACCCCTTAATATGCATTTTGTCATATATAGCCTTGGGCTGTGCATCAAGAACCACAATGTCACCCCCGCCATCCATCTTCTGCTTTAGCTCTTCTATGGTGATGCGGGGAATTTCTTTATGTATTGGGCCTTCAGGACATGTTGTACATATTTCGTTGACCGGAGATCCAATCCCGATATCCTCATTGTTCGGATAAACAGGTTCTTGCCATGCCAGCGTCATGCAGGCAAGAACAACGACCGGGAATACCATACTATGCTGCTTCATTTTTTCCTCTCTATACAAATTATATCAGATATCACACTCAAGGGAAGAACAGAGGCGCGTCACAAAATCCGGCAATATTTCCTTGACATTATACAGGATGAGTTTTATCCTATATTTAGATAGAGAGAATGCAACGCGGCAAAGGAGGCTATTATGAAAAACGAATGCCTTTATTGCGGAGCATACAAGCCTGCAGGTGTTGAGGTATGTGCAAAGTGCAATAACAACCCAAGAATGGCTAACGCATTAAAAAAAGTCTCGTCGGGTATAAAATATTCAATGGTGATCGATGAAAAAGGAGCGATAGTTAAGAAAATTCTTGGCAGGTAGCGGCCATAAAAAAACCTTTTTCTGCCGGCGTTGACGTGGTTTAATTTTGATGCAATGAAGTCGAAATGCAGTGAGCAGTTGTTAGCTCATAAAAAAAAGGAGGATTTTATCCCCCTTTTTTACAATTATTAACAAATATCGTGCAGGCTTTTTCCTTAATGTGCCCTTACCCTTGCCTCTTCCCCTATTTCTCCTGCGCCTTCTTTTGCTTCAGCAGGAGCTGTGAGTGCTTCTGACACATAGCCAAGCGCCGTCCCCACTATGGATCCGATTACTATGCTCACTGACGCTATGCAGGTTATACCCAGCATGACGCCAACTGCTATGATCATACGTACCACCACTGAAGGCTCAACCGGCCCGCCCATGAGATGTTTCAATACCACCAGGGCACCGTAGCTGCCGAAGTAAAAGCCCGGAAGCAGTCCAAAGGCCAAAAACACTATTCCACCAATTGCGGCCCCGATCTTTGTTCCCATTCTCACCATTTCTTTTCTCGCTTTCATTGTCTTATCCTCCCTGGAAATTTATGCAGTTGCTATTTAATTTTTACTGTATGTCCATGACCAAAGGTCACTGTCTTGCTTTCTTTGATAGCATCAATAACATGACCGATAAGCCATCCGGCCAGAGCGCCGCCAACTACAAATGCGACCCCGGACAATACTACTCCCATAACCATCGATACTGCAACGATAATTCTTGGAAGCAGCGATGAGGCTAATGGCAATCCGAAAATGCCGCCTGCTATATGAATGCCGACTATGCCGCCGATAAATGATCCAGGCAGCAACCCTACGAGTGCAAATAGTACCAAACCTGCTCCTACTCCTGTGTATAATCCCTTTTTTGCCATATTTCCTGTTGTCATCTCTTTGTACCTCCTTTTTTCTCTCTGTGCTGCATCTATCTTTATATAAGCATTTCCCATGCCATTAATAAAGACATTGATTCTAAAGGAATTGAATTGTTCAGAATTTTGCATAATTGCAAAAAAAGAGGTTTCCTTTGCATGATTGCGAAAAACTAATTGACATTGCCGATTGGTTTAAATAAAGATGGTTTGATGAGTTAGGATAACTGATTACCTTGCAATATATGAATGGGTCATCCGATACATGTTAGAATAAAAAAAAGATCTCTGATATGAATACAAGCACTATAAAACCATTTTACAAATCACCCTTGGGACTGGTCATCGCAATTGGATTATCCATATTTTTTGCTGAAGCCGTAGCTATGGGTGTTATGTATTATTTACGACCATTTCCCTCAGATTTCATTGGGATCCTGATTGATTCGTCGCTCCTGATTTTATTGCTTAGCCCTGTATTTTGTTATTTCGGGCTTCGACCATTACTGCTGCATATAAATATGCTCAGGAAGGCCGAAGATAAGTTACAAAAGGCTAAAGAAGCTATTCTCAGCACTACAATGGATAGTTTCTTCCTTGCGGATTATAAGGGACGTCTAATGGATGCAAATGAACCCTTTTGCACTTTGACAGGATACGGCAGGGAGAAATTGTTGACCATGAGCATACATGATTTTGAGGCAATAGAAAATCCGTCGGACATTGCCAGGCACATTCAGCAAGTCATGGAAACTGGTTCTGATCGTTTTGAGTCCCGTCACAATTATAAGGACGGCAGGATTGTTGAGGTTGAGGTCAGCGTCACTTATAAAGAAGCCGAAAAACGGTTTTATGCATTCGTTCGTGATATTACTGAGCGTAAAAAGGCCGAGAAAACATTGAAAAACTCTTGTGAACAAATACGCTACCTTGCGTCCTATCTGCAAACAGTGCGGGAAAAGGAGCGGACGGACATTGCACGGGAAATACATGATGAACTGGGACAATCACTGACAGCATTGAAATTTGATTTGATGAATCTCACAAGGGACATTGACAGGCTCGAAGGGCAGGAGCATTCCGCCATACGCGACAAAATGCATTTAATATCAGGTTTTATCGACGAGCTTTCGAACCAGGTGCATAAAATTGCCATGGAACTCAGGCCGGGAATACTTGATCATCTCGGGTTATCTTCAGCTATTGAGTGGCAGTTGCAGGATTTTAAGAAAAGGACGGGCATTTCAGGTGAATACACTCCTGCAGTCAAGACAGCCGTCAATGGCGAGATAGCAACTGCTATTTTCCGAATCTTGCAGGAGGCTTTAACAAATGTAATCAGGCATGCCAATGCGACAACGGTAGAAGTGAGATTAAAAGAAGAAGCCGGAAACCTGATTTTAGAGATTGAGGACAATGGGGAAGGATTTTCGGAAAATAATTTGCATGATGAGCATTCTCTTGGAATACTTGGAATGAAAGAACGCGCCTATTCACACGGCGGAACTCTGGATATAAAAAGCACTATGGGCGCCGGCACTAAAGTCGTTGTCAGTGTTCCGAATAAAGAGGCGCAGCTATGATCAAGGTCGCAATAGTCGATGATCATCGGATGGTCCTTGACGGCCTTAAACAGATACTGTCCCACGAGCCTGACATCGAAGTGGTCGGAGCGGCATGCAATGCCGACGAAGGTATCAGGTGCATACTGAAGCATGATATAGACATCGCGGTCCTGGATATTTCCCTTCCCGACAAAAGTGGTCTTGATATCCTGGATATTGTGAAAACCCAAAAGCCTAAACTGCGCGTACTTATCCTGAGCGCCTTTCCTGAAGAGCAATATGCCGTGCGGGCCTTAAAGTCGGGGGCATCCGGATATTTGACCAAGAACAGCGCTCCGCAGGAACTTGTGGACGCGATAAGAAGAATAAATAGCGGTGGGAAATATATCACCGCTTCCTTAGCTGAGAAACTTTCCGACATATTGATGTCCGATGAAAAAATGCCCCATGAGAGGCTCTCCAACCGTGAATTCGAGATTATGCGCATGATTGCAGCAGGAAAGACAACAGGAGAAATAGCTGAAATTCTCTTTATCAGCCCCAGCACTGTAGGCACGTACAGGACCAGAATTATGGAGAAAATGGCCATGAAGACCAATGCCGATTTGACCCGGTATGTTGTGGAAAACAGACTTAATGGTTAGTCCGGCCTGTCTTACAATTCTTTTTAATTATATCTAATACTGCAAACCAAAAATCCGCCGTCACCCTTTGTAGCTGAATCCACTACAAAGAAATCGTTAATTCAAGCACATGAAATACAGTCTTCTACCGATTTCTTTCCAGGACTGAAAACAATAAAATTAAAACATGAAGATATTAATAGTCGATGATTCTGATATCGTCAGGAAACGATTAATGACCGTCTTCTCCAATTTAAAGGAGGCTGAAAACATAAGAGAGGCGCGGAATACACAAGAAGCTATTGAAATATTCGACATGATGGAGCCCGCTTTAGCCATAGTGGATATTCAATTGCCGGGCGCAACCGGCATCGAGGTTTTGAGACATATAAAACATAAAGACAATAAAACTACCGTAATTATGTATACGAGTTATCCCTATTCCCAGTATAGGGAAAGATGTTTTGATGAAGGGGCTGATTACTTTTTCGATAAAACAACAGAGTCCGAAGAGCTGATTGACACTATTATTAGGGTGATCGGTTCCGGGGACCCTAAAGCTGAGAGAATTTACCCGGGAGGAGGGTAACATGTTAAAGAATATGTCTATCACAACACGCACCGGTGAGAGTGTCGGACCACAAATAATTTATTTTATAGGAGGGGGCAACCATGAACTGGCTATATGATTTGAAGATTGGAAGCAAATTGCTGATCAGTTTTATTTTATTGGCAATTATTGCTTCAGTGATCGGGCTTGTAAGTGTTTTAAATATCGACCGCATGAGCACATTAGATAAGGAACTGTACACCTATGACACAGTTCCCATAGAGAAGCTTGCTGTGGCAGGGGTAGAATACCAGCTTGTTCGTGTATCACTGCGTGATGCTCTTTTGGCCCAGGGTGATGCGGTCCAGAAGAATATCGCCGCGGTCCATGATCACCACAAGAATGTTGAGGACCGGTTGGCGGAAACAGAAAAGCTGATCAGGACCGATGACATACGCAAGGAATTTACAACTGCTAACAATGAACTTAAGAGTTATACATCGTGGGAGGACAAGGTCATTAACGCTGCGACTATCCACGATGATAAGGCGGGCTTTGCAATACTGACAAGCGACGCATACAGGAATTCTACAAAGATTATAGCAGGCGGTATGCAAAAACTTCAGGAGATGATGGGAGACTTAAGCAAAAAGACATCTGAAACCAACGGGGCTTCAGCAGCGGCAGTAAAACAAACTGTCATCGTACTTGTTCTATTGGGCGTAGGGCTATCGATAGTTTTAGGTACCGTCATGTCCAGGATCATAGCCAACCCCTTGCAGATAGCTGTTAATGTCTCCAACCAATTGGCATCTGGGAACCTGACCGGCAGCATAGAGGTCAAGGGCAAGGACGAGACCGGGCAACTGCTGGCCGCTATGAAGAATATGGTGGATAAGCTTAAGAGTATAGTAAGTGATGTGAAATCAGCGGCGGACAATGTTGCATCTGGCAGTCAGCAATTGAGCTCTGGAGCACAGCAGATTTCGCAGGGTGCGACTGAGCAGGCGGCCTCTATAGAAGAGACCTCCTCATCTATGGAAGAGATGACATCCAACATAAAGCAGAACGCCGACAATTCACAGCAGACGGAAAAAATAGCGCAGAAGTCTGCCAATGACGCGATAGAAGGTGGTAAGGCAGTTGCAGAGACAGTTGGCGCCATGAAAGAAATAGCGGGCAAAATAACGATTATAGAAGAGATTGCGCGTCAAACTAATATGCTGGCGTTAAACGCAGCGATAGAAGCGGCAAGGGCAGGTGAGCATGGCAAGGGCTTTGCGGTAGTTGCCTCAGAGGTAAGGAAGCTCGCTGAACGCAGCCAGACAGCGGCGGGGGAGATAAGCAAGTTGTCGTCAAGCAGTGTGCAGATAGCGGAGAAGGCCGGAGAGATGCTTGCCAAACTGGTGCCTGATATCCAGAAAACAGCGGAATTGGTGCAGGAGATAAGCGCAGCGAGCAGGGAGCAGGACTCAGGCGCTGGCCAGATAAACCAGGCCCTGCAGCAGTTGGACCAGGTGATACAGCAGAATGCAGGCGCTGCTGAGGAGATGGCTTCAACTTCAGAGGAATTGGTATCCCAGGCTGATCTGCTCCAGACTTCTATTGCATTCTTCAAGACAGACGAATCAGGTGCTGCCAGAACGATAACCAAGGTGCTCCGGAAGCCTGAACACAGGGTTGCCGTAACTCATATAGGACACGAAATCAAAAAGGTCGAGGGGCCTGGTAAAGCAGCGAAGACAATAGCAGGGAGACCCGAGGGAAGGCTCGGGATCGCCCTGGATATGGTTGAGACAGGCAAAGGGAATACTGGAGATAAGGAATTTGAGAAATACTGAAAAGACAGGCAATAGGCTATAGGCAATGGGCTATAGGTCAAAAAAAACCTATAACCTGAAACCTGATTTTAAGAGGAGGCGTTTATGAGTGTGGCAGGAATTACGGAAACAACTCAGTATCTCACATTCAAACTTGAGGATGAGGTTTTCGCACTGGATATATCAAAGGTGCGGGAGGTACTCGATTTTACTACAGTAACGAAAGTACCCAGGACGCCCGAGTTTATGAGAGGTGTAATAAACCTGAGAGGCAATGTGGTGCCGGTAGTGGACATGAGGCTTAAATTCGGCCTGCCTAAAACTGAAAAAACAGTGAACACATGCATAATCATTGCAGAGGTTTCCATAGAGGGCGAGACAGCCGTTCTCGGCGCATTGGCCGATTCCGTGCAGGAGGTCGTAGACCTTGAGCCGGAGCAGATAGAGCCGGGGCCGAGGATAGGCACGAGGTTGAGGACAGAGTTTATCAAAGGCATGGGCAAGAGAAACGAGGAGTTTATAATTTTGCTGGACATAGACAAGATTTTTACATCTGAAGAGATTTTGATGGTGCAGGATTCTGTGAATTAAAGTCCTGCTTTCAGGCCCGAGTGTCCCATTGCCGTGAGGGTTGGGAGGAATTCATGTGCCTTTAACGCACTCGGGCATCCAATTTCTTTTCAGGGCCTGTTGACCGGAATGACAAAGTTAACAAATCCACAAATATTAAGCAGAGCCTTTAAAGACATACTCAAAACTTTATAGGCGCTTGCATCAGATATGATTCAGAATGACCTTTGCTATATCGTCAAGGGGAGCGATCTTATCAACAGCACCGAATTCTATCGCTTTCTTGGGCATACCAAAAACAACAGATGACTCTTCATCCTGGGCAATCGTAAAAGCCCCGGTATCTTTCATCTCGCGAAGTCCTCTTGCGCCATCGTCTCCCATACCGGTCATTATGAGACCTACAGAGTTTTTGCCGGCATATTGCGCTGTGGAACGGAACAGGACATCTACTGACGGCCTATGCCGGGATACCAGCGGGCCGTCCTTTATTTCTACATAATATCGGGCGCCGCTCCTTTTTAGCAGCATATGACGATTGCCCGGTGCAATCAGAGCGCGGCCCCGGATAACAGAATCATTGTTTTCAGCCTCTTTCACTGATATGCGGCAGAGGCCGTCAAGCCGACGGGCAAAAGCAGC
>JBEKJD010000134.1:0-8346 GCA_050011415.1 Dissulfurispiraceae bacterium
ATGGACCCTGAGCTGTTCCGTCATTCGTGCAAGCTCATGCGCTACGTCCTTTATCTGCTCTATCCCACTATGCGTCTGGGCCGTAGATTGAGATATAGTTGTCGTGTGCAGAGCTATATCCTCGGAAGTCGCTGATTGTTGCTCTGTTGCCGTTGCCATTTGCTGGGCCAAACCTGTGACATTATTGGACGCTTCATGTATGGAAGTAAAAGATTGTGCTACTCCCTGCAGTATGGTTATGCTGCTTTCGACTTCTGTCTTGCTTTTCCGTACTGTCTCAACAGACTGTTGTGCCTCGGACTGTATAAGCTTTATTTTCTGTGCTATTTCCCTTGTAGCCTTTGAGGTCTTTTCAGCCAATTTCCTCACCTCGTCGGCAACAACGGCAAACCCCCTTCCCTGTTCGCCGGCCCTTGCAGCTTCAATTGCAGCATTAAGAGCAAGGAGATTGGTCTGATCGGCTATGTCCGTAATAACAGATACTATATTGCCGATCTCCTGCGAACTGCCTCCGAGTTCCTCTATAGTAGCTGCCGTATCTTTGATAATGTCGGCAAGGGAACTTATTTTATTAAAAGCGTTGTTCGATATTTCCTTTCCTCCTTCAGCCAGCGAGGATGATTCACCGGACAACTCGGCAACCTGTGATGAACTTCTTGCCAACTCAATGCTGCTCTGGGACATTTCATTAGTAGAAGCTGCTATCTGGTCCATTTGATTGCGGTCCTCGTCCATTTTTGAAGATATTTGACGCGAAGTTGCCGAAAGCTGCTCCGATGTTGAAGACAGGGTTGAAATATTTTTTTTCACAGTTATCACAAACTCTCTGATTTTGTCTGTCATCTGCTCAAAGGAAAGGGTCATCTTGCCTATTTCATCCATGCCCTTGAATGTCACTTCGGAACCCGCCGCGAAATCGCCTCCTGCCATCTTTATAGCCCTCTCTGACACAGCCATTACAGGTTTAATTATCAATGAAGACAGGAATAACATCAGGACTATTAGAAAAGCTACTGTAAAGAAGCTGCCGACGAGAAAACCATACCTGATTTCATTAGCCTCTTTTTTCATCCCCTCTACAACTAATGGGAAGACCGCGGTCAAGGTGTCCATTGAGGAATTCAGGTTTGTCATCATTTCCTTGTGCTGATCTTCAAATTCGTTTTCCATAATCTCCCTCAACCCACCGGAACTGCCTGTGCCCAGGGCCGGAATAACTTTATCTTTCAACAGGGTCTTGTATGTCTCCCATGTTTTTTGCACATTCATAAGATTGGGGGTCACAGATGTTTGGGCCGAATGGCACGAGCCGCAATAAAACCCGCCCTTTTCAGCAGCCGGAGAAAACTTGCCTGTTACAGCCTTGATCAGGTCATCGGTATTGCCTATCCTTGCTGTCATCGCTTTCTTCACATTTTCGTCAGACTTGTCTATGTTAGAATAAGCAGTGCCGCGTAAAAGGTTGATGTTGACCATTATCCTTGATATTTCGTCAATAGTTTCTCTCTTGAAATCGATCCCGTTATATTCATGCCCTCCTACCTGAACACGGAGAAACGACCACTGACCGATTGCAACCCCAATTACGACGGCAGCAATAAGAGAACCGAATATCAGGTAAAATTTTTTTCTCAGCCCAAGATTATAAAACCATTTAATCATGACCTTCTCCTTAATCAGCCATTATATCACTCTGTTTAAAATTAAGTAAATTAATAAATTCAACAAATCAATTAATTTTATTCATAATATTATATTAAACTCTAATGCACCTTCACGCGCACGCTGACAAAGTAATTCAGCTTAATGATATAATACATGGTAAATCTTGCTGGGATTCGGATGGAAATACAAATAGACACACTCCTCATAGGCAGCGGCAGTTTACCGGTAATCATCGCAGGACCCTGCGTTATAGAGAGTGAAGACATCACCCTTTATACGGCAGGCCGGCTGAAGGAATTGTGCAGCGCCGCGGGCCTGCCGCTCATCTTTAAGAGCTCATATGACAAGGCCAACCGCACCTCTGTTTCGTCATATAGGGGTCCTGGTATGGAAAAAGGGCTCGCTATACTGGCTGAAGTGAAACGCAAGTTCAGTATCCCGGTACTTTCCGATGTCCATTCCATAGATGAAATAAATAGTGCGTCGGCGGTCCTGGATGTGCTGCAGCTTCCGGCATTTCTATGCAGACAGACCGATCTGATCATTGCCGCCTCTGAAACAGGGAGGCCGGTAAATATAAAAAAAGGCCAGTTTCTGGCCCCATGGGATGTAAGGCATATTGCCGAGAAATTCGTATCTACCGGCAACAAAAAACTGCTGCTTACGGAACGGGGCACCTCGTTCGGCTATAATAATCTGGTTGTGGATTTCAGGGGATTGCCCATTATGCGCTCTTTGGGCTATCCAGTGATTTTTGATGTTACTCACAGCCTGCAATTGCCCGGAGGCCTTGGGAGCGCATCAGGAGGGCAGCGCGAATTCGGGGCAGCCTTTGCCCGGGCAGCTGTTGCAGTAGGAGTCGACGGGCTGTTCATGGAAGTTCATCCCGATCCTGACAGGGCACTATGCGATGGACCTAACATGTTACCGTTGGACAGTCTGGGAGCATTATTGCAGTCGGTGCGCGCTATGCACAATCTTCTTGCTCCGGGAATGACCTCTGGCGGACCAGCGTGAAAATGGCGTTACGGCCGCTCTTACTCCTGGTACTCGTCTCTGCGTTAAGCTTTTTTCCACCTCATGCAAGAGGAGACGGCAGCGCCGGACAGGCGTCAACGCAGGCTGCCGCACAGAGCGCAAAGGCTTCCTCGCTGAACGACGGTAAAGATGATCCTGTGAACATAAAAGAGCGTCAGGAGAAAGATTACTGGTGCAAACGGTCGGCCTACTACAAAAAAAGGATTGAGAAGGCGCAGTACGAAGTCGACAAGGAAGATGAACTGCTGTCAGAACTCAAGGATACAGGCGCTCCGGTAAAAGGTGAAGATAAAATGTATGTTGATAACAAGATAAAGATAACGCAGGACCGGTTGTCAGGCGCTCAAAAACTGCTTAAAGACAGAAAAAGGGAACTGGCCCGCATCGAGGATGAGGCGCACAGAAAAAATATTCCTTCTGAATGGCTGCAATGCAGGCCTCAATGGTAGTATAGAAAAGATTCTATGGACTCTATTCTTGATATCGCAAGACAGGTTTTGACAATCGAAGCAAACGCAGTTGAGGCGCTGAAAGAAAAGCTGGACAGCGGTTTCGAAAAAGCGGTTGATATTATTTTCAACAGCAGGGGCAGGGTCGTTGTCACCGGTATGGGAAAATCCGGACTGATCGGCAAGAAAATAGCTGCCACTTTGGCGTCAACCGGCACCCCGGCCTTTTTCATGCACCCTGCTGAAGCAGGGCACGGAGATCTTGGAATGGTTACATCGGATGATGTGATCGTAGCCCTTTCAAACAGCGGCGAGACTGAGGAGATATTGGGGCTGCTCCCCTTTCTGGAAAGGTTTAATGTGAAGCTGATCTCCCTGTCCGGAAACCCTGATTCAACTTTGTCGAGGGCCGCACAAGCCACGCTTGATGTGTCAGTAGCTGAAGAGGCATGCTCTCTTGGTATTGTGCCGACTGCCTCGACAACGGCTGCCATGGCAATGGGAGATGCCATTGCCGTAGCACTTTTGACAAAGCGGGGCTTCAAAACAGAGGATTTCGCTTTTTTCCATCCAGGCGGCAGTCTGGGCAAAAAACTGCTTATCCGTGTCACAGATTTAATGCATACCGGTGATGCGCTTCCCATTGTCGCCCCTGAAACATCTATGATAGCAGTGGTCATGGAAATGTCGTGCAAGAGACTCGGCATGACGATAGTCGCAAACGATGAAGGACTTATGCTCGGAGTCATCACAGATGGGGACATTAGACGTGGGGTTGAAAGATGGGCCAAGGACTTTTACGATATGAAGGCTTGTGATATGATGACAAGAAATCCAAGAACGATTGCCGGGGAAGAGCTTGCTGCAAAGGCTTTATCCGTAATGGAAGAACTGTCTATTACTTCTCTTGCCGTGCCTGATGGTTCCGGAAAGGCTAAAGGCGTAATTCACCTGCACGACATATTGAGGAAGGGAATAGCTTAGTGCTCAAGGAAATTTCGCCTCTCGTAGTAAAGATTGCAAGCAAGGTGAAGCTCCTTATCCTGGATGTTGACGGAGTTCTCACGGACGGGGGGATTATCCTCGACGGCGGGTCTGCTGAATTAAAAGTATTTCATGTGCGCGACGGGCATGGACTGGTAATGCTCAAAAAGGCAGGCGTCAAGGTTGCTATTATTACAGGAAGAAATTCCGAGGTTGTGGACAGGCGGGCCAGGGAACTGGGGATAACAGAGGTCTACCAGAAATGCCATAGGAAGATTGCTGCCTACGAGAAACTCCTTGCAAAATTGGCTGTTGCGGATGAAGAGGTTGCATGCATTGGCGATGATGTGGTGGATGTTCCGTTGTTTAAACGGGCCGGCCTTTCTGTGGCAGTTGCAGATGCTGTGGAAGAAGCGAAGGAAGCCGCTCTTTTCATTACCGATGCGGGTGGCGGCAGAGGGGCGGTAAGAGAGGTCTGCGATCTTATATTAAAAGCGAACGGAAAATGGAGCGAATTGCTGGATGAGTACAATCAGGCTTAATGTCCCAACCATCCTCACCTTCAGCAGAATCTTCCTTATACCTTTTTTTGTAATTATCACACCCGGCAGCCCGTACCTGGGCATCGGCATTTTCCTTATTGCCTCGCTTACCGATTTTCTCGACGGCTATCTGGCAAGAAGGTTAGGACAAATAACAAAATTCGGAATAATCCTGGACCCGATTGCGGATAAATTCCTTGTTATTTCTGCGCTGATACTTTTGGTTGATATGGTGAGGCTTTCCGCATGGATTGCCATAATTATTATCCTGCGGGAATTTGTGGTTACCGCATTAAGGGTTGTGGCATTGTCAAAGGATATTGTTATACCGGCTGAATCAGCCGGCAAGCTGAAGACAACCGCGCAGATGACATCCATAATACTTCTGCTTCTGCCGGGCGGGATCGGAAACGTGGATTTTTATGATGCAGGCCTCGTCGTAATGTATGTTGCGCTTGTCCTTGCCATCATTTCGGGCATCAATTACACTATCTCCTTTTGGAAGCGCATCCAATGATACTTGTCCTTGTGACGCTTTCCTTTTTAATCGGCTCAATTCCAACAGGATTAATGGTGGCGCGCGCCAAGGGAATTGACCTGAGAAAAGTCGGCAGCGGCAATATAGGAGCCACGAATGTTCTGAGGGCTGCCGGCAAAAAAGCCGCGCTGATTACCCTGCTTGGTGACATCTCAAAAGGGGCGGTCCCTTTGCTTATTTATAAAGCCCTTTACAGCCTGGGGTATCATATAGGAGCTGCCGGCTCGCCGGCGCTGCCGATTTCCGATCGTCACGCGGCAATCCAGGGATTATTGGGGCTCTCCTCCATAGCCGGCCATGATTTTTCTTTTCTGCTCAAAGGCAGAGGGGGCAAAGGAGTTGCAACGAGCCTCGGCGTTCTTGTTGTCCTGTCGCCCTATGTGGCGCTTTTTTCAGCGCTGCTCTGGCTCGTCACTGCAAAGCTGACCCGCTACTCCTCTTTAAGCGCCCTGGTCGCCTTTGGTCTTTTGCCGTTGAGCTTTTATATGATAGACTATTCCCTGGGAAAGGTGTTCATTGCTTGTGTGATTACCCTGCTGATATTTGTCAAACACAAGGACAACATCAAGCGCCTCTTTAACGGGACCGAAAGCAAAATAGGACAAAATTCATGAAAGCTGTTGTCCTTCTGAGCGGAGGACTTGACTCTGCTACAACCGCAGCCATTGCCATATCAGAGGGCTACGAGGTCCATGCATTAAGCTTCGATTACGCCCAAAGACACCGGGTTGAGCTCGAGTCGGCAAGAATTGTTGCGGAGAGCCTCGGCATTCGCAACCATCTTGTTATCAAATTCGACCTTGGAGAAATCGGCGGTTCGGCGCTGACATCGGATATCGAAGTGCCAAAAGACCGTGCTGTGTTGTCCGGCATCCCTGTTACTTATGTTCCTGCCAGAAACACTATATTCCTTTCTTTTGCCCTGTCATGGGCTGAGGTGCTCGAAGCTCCGCACATATTTATCGGCGCTAACGCAATTGACTATAGCGGGTACCCTGACTGCCGCCCCGAATACTTTGCTGCATTTGAAACAATGGCGAACCTGTCCACAAAAATATCTGTGGAAGGCAGGATGCATTTTAGAATTCATACTCCTCTGATTAGCCTGACAAAGGCTGAAATAATAAAAAAAGGCGCTTCTCTCGGTCTGGACTATGCACATACATGGAGCTGTTATGACCCGCAAGGACCGGCACGGCGACGTGGAGATGCCAAGCCGCAGAGGGGCACTGATGTTTTTGACGCAGCGTCATCGCGCCCCCGTGTAACCTTGTCCGGGTTTGTCCCCTGCGGCAGGTGCGATAGCTGTCTTCTAAGGGCCAAGGGCTTCAGGGAAGCGGGACTGACCGACCCGCTTGACCGTATGCTATTTCCCAAGTAAACTTATGTTATGCTTGAATCCTTTTTTAATCCTGACTCAATCGCTGTTATCGGTGCGTCGAGAGACCCCAGGAAGGTAGGCTATGCCGTTTTACACAATCTTATCCGGTTCAACTATAAGGGGAGCATTTATCCGATTAATCCTGCATCCGACGACATACTTGGCCTCAAGACATTCCCACGGGCTTCTGCTGTCGGCAAGCCTGTTGGACTTGCCGTAATCGCGGTACCGGCCCACGCTGTTCCTGACACACTTATTGATTGTTCCGCAGCCGGAGCCAGGGCCGTTGTTATCCTGAGCGCAGGATTTAAGGAAGCGGGCGCCGAAGGCATACGGCTTGAAGAAAGGCTCAGGGAAATCAGCGCCAAGCATGACTTAAGAATACTTGGCCCGAACTGCCTCGGCATAATAAATACCGCCAATGGCATGAATGCCTCTTTTGCCGGAGGTATGTTGCCAAAAGGGAAAATAGCATTTTTCTCCCAGTCAGGCGCCCTTGGAATAGCTATTCTCGATTGGGCGCTGGGCAATAATATGGGCTTTTCAAAGTTCATCAGTCTCGGCAATAAAACCGACCTTAATGAGACGGATTTTATAGAATATTTCTCCAGCGACCCTGATACCGACGTTATTTTAGGCTATATTGAAGATGTCGTGGACGGCAAGAAATTTCTGGATGTAGCCAGAAAGGCAACAAAAGTAAAGCCGATAATTTTGATAAAATCCGGGGGGACCGAGGCCGGGGCCCGTGCGGCTTCATCTCACACCGGCGCTCTTGCAGGCTCGGAGACCGCTTTCAACGCTGCTTTCAGGCAAGCAGGCATTATACGTGCTGAAGGGATAGAGGACCTGTTTGACACTGCCCTTGCCTTTTCACCCAATAAATTGCCTCAAGGCAATAAGCTGCTGATTATCACTAATGCGGGCGGCCCCGGGATTCTGGCAGCAGACATGGCTGAACGGACCGGGGTCAAGTTGCCCCTTATGTCAAAAGAGACCATTGATGTTATTGCAAAGAAGCTCCCTTCATCTGCATCGTTGTTTAACCCTGTCGATATTATAGGTGATGCCACTTCAGAACGGTATGCCGTTGTCCTGGACAACGCCATCAAAGACCCGAATGTCGACGGTATCCTTGTAATTCTGACACCTCAGGCAATGACCGATGTTGAGAACACCGCTGATATCATAATTCGCACTGAACAGAAAACCGATAGGCCGATTATTGCATCTTTTATAGGAGAAGTGAGTGTAAGGGCCTCCATCGAAAAGCTGAAAGCCGATGCAGTGCCCTCATTTTCGTATCCAGAAACAGCGGTAAAGTCTTTTAAAAAGCTTAGCGACTTCAATATCTGGAAAAACACTCCGGAAGAGAGCAGGCCTGTTGTTAAATCACATAAGGATGCGGTGAAGGACAGCATAGACTCACTTTTAAAAGAAGGGAGGTTTGAGGTTGGTGACGACGTTGCCATGTCAATCCTGTCCAACTATGGGTTTGCATTCCCGGAAAGGGCCCTGGCCAGGACAGCAAAAGAGGCCGGAGCTATTGCGGAGCGCATAGGGTTCCCCCTCGTAATGAAGATCTCATCTCCTGATATCCTGCACAAGACCGACGTTGGCGGAGTGAAGCTCGATATCAGTTCCGAAATAGCGGCTGAAGACGCCTTTACGGAAATAACAGCCAATGCGAGACGTTTTATGCCTGATGCCATGATAAACGGTGTGATGCTTTATGAAATGATCAAGGGA
>JBEKJD010000135.1:0-8311 GCA_050011415.1 Dissulfurispiraceae bacterium
TACGAAACTATAATACCATTGTGTCATCTACCCTGAATGAAAACCTGCTTAGATGGAAAGGAATAGACGCCACTCTCGATATATCGAAATCTCCGAATGCCAAGGTTATAATTGTCGGTTCAGGCAAGAGCGGGTTGCCTGTTATACTGGACGCCAAGTAGAGAGTGGATATGAGATCTCATAAGATTTTTTTGCTCATTTTAATAGGAGTATTGTTCCTGGCATCCTGTCATCCTTACGAAAGTAATACGGTTAAAAGGGCCTTAAAAGCGCAAAAAGCGACCGGCGATATTGAAATAGCCATAATATGGTCCCCATCCGTGTACAAGGACCTGTTTATCAACGGCGTTAATCTGGCTCAGGAAGAGATCAATCAAAAAGGCGGAGTACTGGGCCGTAAAATCAGATTAATTAAATATGATGATTTGACAAAGTTCACAAGGGCTATGCGTTTCGCAAGGGATATTGCGGGAAATACCGACATTGTGGCTGTTATAGGCCATCAGGAATCGCTAAATGCTATTTCTGCTTCCGTTATATATCAATATAACGGCCTGTTGTTTCTTTCTCCGAGGGCCGCAAGTGACGTGCTGACAGGCCACGGTTTTAGTCTGGTTTTCCGTACGATGCCGTCTAACACCGTGATCGGGCAGCAGATGTGTCAACTTGCATATAAAGAAGGTTTCAGGAAGATGGTGTTAGTTGATGATGAAAGCATATACGGCAAAGAATTGGCTGACACATTTTACGAATGTGCAAACGACATCGGGATAGAGATAGTTTCGCGTAGGTATTATTTCCCATGGCAGGAGACAGTCAACCCGCTGTTGGCTGAAATAAGAAAGCAGCCTATTGACGCTATATTTCTGGCAGGGGGACAACCGTACGCTTCATTATTTATCAGCCGGGCACGGCGGATGGGTATCAAAGTCCCTTTTATGGCCGGTCACTCACTTGATTCTCCACGTTTGTGGGATATAGCCGGCAGTGCTTCGGAAGGTACAATAGTGCCTTCAGTCTATGATCCGTTCAGCTCGAATCCTGTAACCCGCAGATTTGTCGATAAATTTCGTTTGAAGTACGGATTCGATCCCGATACTTCCGCGGCGCAGGCATATGATACCCTCAATTTGCTCGCATATGCTTTCGAGGAGAGTCAAACCACAGTTCCAATAGTAGTTGCTTCATACCTCAGGTTTATTCGGAACTGGAATGGAGTCACCGGCCTTTTCAATTTTGATGTCAATGGAGATCTCGTTGACAAAAAAATGTTTTTTAAAGTGATGCATAACGGCAGGTTCCAATTCCTGCCTGAGGATATTAACATTCAAAAGGGGGATTGAATGGAATTGACCATACTTTATATTATATCGAGCATTGTTATCGCGGTATTCGGCAGGCACAGAAAGTTCGGTTTCTGGGGATTTCTTTTTTGCTCCCTCTTGTTAACACCTGTTATCGGCTTCATTGTATTGTTGGCTTCTGATAGCAGGAAGCCCGGTCCTGTGTTAAAAAAAAATAATTGATTTTCCATGTTGACTGTCCTTTACACGCATTTAAGCAGGAGATTGCCGCCTGAATTATGGGACGCGTATTTTCCCCTGATGCCGGCGGACATTCAGGCCAGGATCAGCCGTTTCACACGGTGGGAAGACGGGCACTCAACACTGCTCGGCAGATTATTGCTGATTGCCGGGCTTAGTGAATACGGTTATTCACAGGATTGCCTGAACACTATTTCATATGATAGCTATGGAAGACCTTTTTTTGATGCAGATATAGATTTTAATATATCGCACTCGGGTCGGTACGTGGTCTGCTGCATTACCGACAGGGGGAGGGTAGGTGTGGACATTGAAGAGATCAAGCCCGTAAATGTGGATGATTTTACGGACCAGATGACCTCCGAACAGATGGATAATATCGGGAGGGCGGAAAACGCGGGCCTGCAATTCTTCAAATATTGGACTGTTAAGGAGAGCGTGATTAAAGCTGACGGGAGGGCGCTTAATATACCGTTGGCCGAAATAACAGTCGAGGGCAGTACGGCAAAACTATTCAACAAATTGTGGTCCGTAATGGCGGTAGGCATCGACGGAGACTATGAATGTCACGTGGCTACCGAAACAGAAAGCGATGAGATATGCGTTAAGGAATTTCGAGCATTAGATTTTTGAATTTTCTATCGGCTCTCAAAGAATACAGTAAATCCACGTCCGTATTATACTCCATCCTGCCTCAATTCGCGTCCTTCTCAGCGCCGTCCCTAATATGCTAAAATGACCACGATGATTATGGCGCCGTATTGTTAGTGAGGGATGAATGGCCAGATTCAACGTCAAGGTTTTAGGAGGAGAGCAGTTTTCGGAGTTCGAGGCGTCAAAGCTACCCGTGGGCGTTGTACTCCCTTTTGACGTTTATTGCCAGGACAAGAACGATACGAGTGTATTGTTCAGTAAGGGGTCGGTTTATAGTGTCTTCGAAAAAAACCTGGTGCGCAGCAACGAAATTGACTACCTTTATGTCAAGTTGATTGACGTATTTGACAATTCGCAGCTTGATCAGTTTCTTTCCACCAGGCAACGCTCCACAGGTTCTTTCCTGGAGGACCAGATTCAGTTCCAAAAATATTCCAAACAGAAAGCGAACTTTTTTACTCTTGATAAGTCTCTTCTGCTGTCCGGAGCCGAAATAAATTTCAACCTGGTATTGGTCAGTATGCCCAGCTTTATTCCCCTTGTTATGGCGAGCGAGAGTTCCCCCTCTGCTATCAAGGAGGACGTATCTAATGCGCCTGGAGACGTTGTCATTAACAAGTCGGACATGCATTTGTATCTCAGGTACTTGAACGAAAACAAGCAGGTCTCCGACCGGGCCGGTTTAAAGATCGCCAGGGAGACCGCCAGGGTCTCAATGGCCCAAGTCCTCGACAACCCCCGTGACGACGAGAGGGTGAAGGGATCAATTGCCGCTGCTAAAAAGATGGCAGGATGCATTGCAGACGACAAAGATGCGGTTTACAGCCTGCTTCTCCTGAAAGGTGGAGATATGTATACGTATACGCACTCAGTCAACGTGGCTGTTTTGTCCGTTGCCCTGGGGCTTTCATTTGGCTTGAGCAGGGAAGCTCTGGAGTTGTTGGGAATCGGGGCAATGCTCCACGACATAGGCAAGAGCGCTATCCCCAACGAAATACTCGACAAGCAGGGCAAGCTGGACCATGCCGAATATGCGGTAGTGCAAAGCCACGTGCTCGCCGGGGTCAATATTTTGCGCGCTTTCGATTTTTTTCCTCCAGATGCTCTCCCT
The DNA here is from genome assembly GCA_050011415.1 of Dissulfurispiraceae bacterium. Classification (GTDB taxonomy): domain Bacteria; phylum Nitrospirota; class Thermodesulfovibrionia; order Thermodesulfovibrionales; family Dissulfurispiraceae; genus JADFXI01. The sequence continues at coordinate 3,310 of JBEKJD010000135.1, forward strand.
GCTGTTTTGCAGCACCATGAAAAATTGAACGGCCGGGGGTATCCGAACAAGTCGAAAGACAAGGAAATCGCGTTGTTCGGGCGCATAACAGCGATCGCGGACTGCTACGATGCCATGATAACGCCGCGGCCGTTCAGGCCGGTACAATCGTCATTCAATACGCTCTCCCTCATTACCAAAAAAACTGGAGATTATGACCCGAACCTCCTGAAATTATTGATCCAGATACTTGTAAAGATGAAATAGGCCGACCTGCTCCATAATTCGCGTCCTTCTCAGCGCAGTCGCTAATATGCTAAAATGACAGTGATGATTATGGCGCTGTATTATTAGTGAGGGAATGAATGGCCAGTTTCGCCGTCAAGATTTTAGGAGGAGAACAATATTCTGCATTTGAGGCATCAAAGCTGCCCGTAGGCGTTACGCTCCCTTGTGATCTTTATTGTCAGGATAAAGACGGCACGAGAGTGTTGTTCAGCAAGGGGTCGGTTTTTAGCGTTTTCGAAAAAAATACGATAGAAAAAAACGATATTACCTACCTTTATGTCAGGCCGTTTGATAATTCGCAGCTTGAGCAGCTTCTTGTCGCCAAGAAACGCTCCGCAGGCTCTTTCCTGGAAGATCAGGTTCAGTTCCAAAGATTTTCCACGCACAAAGCGAACTATTTTGCTCTTGATAAGTCTCTTCTGCTGCCTGGCACCGAAATAAATTTCAACTTGATATTGCTCAGCATGCCAAGCTTCATTCCCCTTGTTATGGCCGGCGAGAGCTCACCCTCCGCGATCAAGGAGGACATATTGAATGCGCCTGGAGACATTGTCATTAACAAGTCGGACATGCATTTGTATCTCAGGTACTTGAACGAAAACAAGCAGGTCTTTGACCGGGCCGGTATAAAGATCGCCAGGGAGACCGCCAGGGTCTCAATGGCCCAAGTCCTCGACAACCCCCGTGACGACGAGAGGGTGAAGGGATCAATTGCCGCAGCTAAAAAGTTGGCAGGATGCATCGCAGATGATAAAGAGGCGATTTACAGCTTGCTTCTCCTGAAAGTTGGAGATATGTATACATATACGCACTCAGTCAACGTGGCTGTTTTGTCCGTTGCCCTGGGGCTTTCATTTGGCTTGAGCAGGGAAGCTCTGGAGTTGTTGGGAATCGGGGCAATGCTCCACGATATAGGCAAGAGCGCTATCCCCAACCAGATACTCGACAAGCAGGGCAGACTGGACCAGGCCGAATATGTGGTAGTGCAAGGCCACGTGCTCGCCGGGGCCGACATTTTGCGCGCTTTCGATTTTGTCCCTCCCGGTGCCCTACCCGCTGTTTTGCAGCACCATGAAAAATTGAACGGCCGGGGGTATCCGCACAAGTTGAAAGACAAGGAAATCGCGTTGTTCGGGCGCATAACAGCTATCGCGGACTGCTACGACGCCATGATAACGCCGCGGCCGTTCAGGCCGCCGCAATCGTCATTTAATGCGCTCTCCCTTATTACGAAAGAAAGTGGAAATTATGACCCGACCCTCCTGAAATTGTTCATCCAGATACTTGTAAAGATGAAATAGGCCGACCTGCTCCAAGACTTTTTTCGCATTCTCTTATACAAAGTTCCGGTCTAGTACACTGTGCTCGGGGCCCTGAACGAAGTGAGGTCAACTTTATTTTGGAGATACATAGGGTTTTCAAAAAACTTTCTGTAACTCTTTTTGGTTTCCTCGCTTCTCAAACGGCATTCTTCTATAAGGTCCTTATGGCGTTGCCTTTCTTCCTCTGATAACGTTTCGATGAATTGTTCAATGTCCATTTTTGTTCTCCTTTCATTTGGGTAATGCGGGTTTCAATGACTTTAAGCATCTGCTGATATAATTGCACAGGCATCATTTCACCAGTATTGCAGGAGTGTTAAATTTTGATTAATTCCTTCTTGAGAATGTGAGATTTACATAGAAAGAGTTTTTGCTTCAATGCGTTATCGATAACTAATGTCTGTTAAAAGTTGACTTATTTTCTGGGGCGTGGTATAAAAAAGGCAAGAGATGAATGATATAAGCAAGATACAGGGCGTACCATCAGGAACTCCGGAGGTCCAGAAACCTTCTGATAAGAAGGCTTCAACTGCCTTTAGTGAAGTCTTGAATAATGTCTTGTCCGATGCTGCGAAGATTCAGGACGAAACTGCCAAATCTATTGAAACGATTCCCAATATGGGAGTTGAAAATATAAGGATAGAGATGGCAAAGGCCGGTGATGCCATGACCAGGATAATGCAGGCGCGGCAGAATCTGCTGAATGTGTATAAAGCAGTTAATGAGAATCAATAGCTCAATTTGTTATGTGGTTAATCGCTTTCTCAATCGACAGATCAATTTTCAGTAAATACATCCCTTGAAGTGACCAGTACTATACCCTGTCCCGGTCTGAGGTCGTATGAAAATGGCGCAGGGATATAATCAAGGGCATATTCCGGAGAAACATCAGCAAGCGGTGCGCCCGCCTGAAGATATTTCTGAAGGTTTTCCGCGTGGAAATATTGTTTGTTGTAAATGTCTTTATTGAGTATGAGCAGCGATTCTTCCTGTGTGCAGGATGATGCCTTCCACATAAGCAGAATATTAGGATTGTCGTTATGCAGTATCTCTGTGGGGGCTTCTTCCTGAAATACGGCATGTTCTGACTTGACCTTGTTGACGCTTTTTATGAAAGGAGTCAGATCAAAACCTGTATCTTCCCAATCTTCAGGTCTTGTATTTACCACGTGCAACTTCCTGCGGAACGCGAATTCGAATCCTATCGGCATCATTACGCCTGCGGAAAACAGGGAAGAGAAGAGATAACGCTGTTTAATCCCATTTATATTACCGCCAAGTTCCTCGCATAACCTGACCGTATCGTGGCTTTCCGGGAAGCTTATGGAAGGGGAAATTTCCCGTGTGAGAACGTATTGTTCCATTAACCAGGGGCTGTACAAATCCCACCATTTTGAACTGTTGAAGATATAATCAAAACCGGCGCCGGCAGTTGTTCTGGTCTGGTCCGGAGGGCATCCAAGCGTCTCAGCAAAAAAAAGCACATCAGGATATTTTTTCTTTATTTCTCTGATGAGTCTTGCCCATAAACTGCCGGGCACCTGATAGGCTGCATCGCAGCGAAATCCCCTGAACCCAAGGTCTGTCAGAAACGTTACCACACTCAGGAAGAATTGAAAGAGTCCCTCTTTATCCCTTGTATCCCGATGGTCGAACCTTGCGAGGTCGTTCCAGACCACCTTTTTTTTGTCTTCATACGCGAAGGGATGTGCAACACTTCCGTCGGGCTCCCATAGAAACCATGCCGGGTGCGACTTTATCAACTCGGAATCTGCGGAACAATGGTTGATAACCAGGTCAACCATCACATGCAGGCCGAGCCTCTCAGCAGCCTTTATCATATTTTCTACCTGTTCCCGGGGTTTTGTTTCACTTTCCCCATCAACGAGCAATGGATTGAAATCAAAATAATCCGCTATCGAGTAAAGACTTCCCGAGGCGCCGACACGCTGAACAGGGTTGACAAAAATCCAGTTGAACCCCATTTTTGAGGCCCGCAATAAATGCTTTTCCCAGCCGGTAAACTTTTCTGCCAGCAGAGGGAACAGGTTATAGATGATCATCTTTTCCGGTTTTCTCATAATTTGTCCTCCTCATAAATCACTTTTATGTCATCTGATACAAGCTGACAGTTTTTGCGCAGTACGGAAAGCCAGAAATTCATCCGTTCGGCATTCCCTTTATCCCGCCAGTGAAGAAAGAGATAAGAGGCATCTCCAAGCGGAAGCGTTCCTTCGACCGGATGAATTTCCAGTGTAAAGGAAACGCGGTCAGGACCCGGAAACCCCAGGGCTTCGGCAACCACTCTTGAAAGTCCGAAAGGCCCGAACATCAGGTCGAGAGACCTTTCCCCCATGTATTCAAATGGTAGCATAATTTTGTCCAAAAAACTCAGGTGGTCCGCCACTCCGAAAGGGCTGAAGGTCGATAGCGGATGTGCGTCGTGCAAATGATAATGCATCGGTTTGCCCAGGCTGCTGATTTCCCGTATTACGCGCAGCACTTCAGCTGGGGCTGCAGCGACCGCTTCCTGGACATCGCCTATTACGTCCTGAAGACCGGCATCGTGAGGCTTGAGGGCACAAATATCTTTTCCAGGGTATTTGCCTGAATAGACGCGCCTTGACTGCCAAAGGCCCAAATGTCCTGTATCGATGCAGCAGCTCACGCGCTCAAGGTTGTGTGCTGCCCTGAAAAGTTCTATGAACAGATCAGGCTCAAGCCCCGCAGCATATTCGATGAATAGATAAGCACTCCCCCCGATGTTTCTTAATCCGGATTCCAGTCCGTGCAGGGCAGTTAAATAATTGTCAAAGCGCAAGGCGATCTCTCTCTGATCATGAATTATTAATCCGAAAATACGGTCCTTAAATTTATCGGCAAAATCGAGGACCAGCGCACGGCTTCCTTCGTCAAAGAGATTTATCCATCTCGGCAAATGCACGGTTGCCGGCGCCTCAGGGGCTGGTTTGAAGATCAGAAGCCTTTCCAGTTCGTCCGGAGTTTCCGCGAAGAATTCGGGTCCCAGGCCGGCCTCTTTAAAACGGAGGGCAGCGAGCTGCAAAAGTGCGTCATCGCCATCAATCCTTTTTTGAAAAAGGGCGAGAATTGGAGGGTATGTGTTGGGCCCTCGACTGGACAAGAAAGATTTTATCACCTGAAATCACCCCCTCGATATCCTGCGGGTTATTAAAAGCATTTTCGATAAATTGTCCGATGGCTCCCAAACGTCTCCCCGTAAGGTTTCTGTATTCACTGTCCGTAGACAGCCTGATGTCAGAGTAATCTACGGTTTTAGCGATAAGAGACCCGGAAGTATCAGGCCACAGTGCGCGACTGAAGCTCGCAAAGGCCAGCATCCGCACCTCTCCTGTCTGTTTATTGCAGACCATCCGGTACGGCCCCCCCGGCGT